>JAFZOE010000228.1 GCA_017552845.1 Clostridia bacterium | reverse complement strand
TTCGTCTTAGTCCTTTTGCATCATTATTGTATCAAACAGCATGATGTTTTCTTTGGTGAAGGGCAGGGAACCATCCTGCTCTTTTTTGACTATTTCAACTATCTTTTCGTTTACGGGTGTAGGAATGTTATATTTCTGACCGTAATCGCAGACAACGCCGTTGATTGCTTCAATTTCGCACTTTTTGCCGTTTCTGAGATCCTGAAGCATTGAAGGGACAAGTGCCATGTGTTTTTCCATTGCCTTGGGTATCGCTTTGAGCGCAATAGATTTCTTAAGGCCGTTGGTATAATAGAAAATCTTTGTAATATCCTTGCCCTGAACGGGTGCAAATTTGACACCTGCTGCTCTGCCTACATCTATGCATTCCTTCATGCATCTCAGCGCAACCTTGCGCGCAAACATATCGTTTACAACATCGCCGAATGTGCCGCCCATAACAGTTCCGAGTCCGGAGAATGTTGCGTTTATCAGAAGCTTGGACCATCTGACGCTGAGAAGGTTTTCTTCAACATTGACAGGGCACATTTTTTCAAGAAGTTCTTTTACTTCCTGAACCTTTGCTTCGGGAACGCCTTCCATGGCGCCCATCTGGAATGAGAGCGAATCGGGCTCACTGGTAAGCGTGCTCTCGCCGGGGGCTGAAAGCGTTGCGCCCCATTCAACGACGCAGCCGATTGTATGCTCGCTGCCGATTATCTCAGCAATACCGGGCTCGGGAATTCCGTTCTGAAGTGTAACAAGCACGCCGTCATCTGCGAGGAAAGGTTTAAGATCTTTAACGACCTTATCATTATACAGTTGCTTTGTCATCAGGAAAATAACATCATATTTTCCTTCCATTTCATTTGGAAAAATTGCTTTTACCGGAACTCTGAAATTTGCTTTACCTTTTACCCTTGCGCCTTTGGAGAGCATGGCGTCAACGTGCTGTTTGTTTCTGTTTACAAGCTCAATATCAACGCCCGCTTTTGTAAGATATGCGCCCAATACGATTCCGAGAGAGCCTGCGCCGTAAATAGCATATTTCATATTAATCTCTCCTTATCTTCCTGTAGTGGTTGTTGATTTAAGTATTACATCATGATAACCGCCTTCAACAATACTTGTTGAAGAAACAACGGTCAGTTTCGCGTTTTTCTGCAGATCGGGGATATTGGTTACTCCGCAGTTGCACATTGTAGATTTAACTTTATATAGACTCTTTGCTACATTTTCAGCAAGCGGACCTGCGTATGTAACATAGGAATCGACGCCTTCCTCAAAGCTGAGTTTTGCTTTTCCACCGAGGTCGTATCTCTGCCAGTTTCTGGCTCTGTTTGAACCCTCGCCCCAGTATTCTTTTACATATACTCCGTTAACCATAATTCTTGCGGTAGGGCTTTCGTCAAATCTTGCGAAATATCTGCCGAGCATCAGGAAATCAGCGCCCATTGCAAGAGCAAGAGTCATGTGATAATCGTGAACTATACCGCCGTCAGAGCAGATGGGAACATAAATGCCTGTTTCTTTGAAATACTCATCTCTGGCCGCTGCGACTTCTATAAGTGCGGTTGCCTGGCCTCTGCCAATACCCTTGGTTTCTCTTGTTATACAGATTGAACCGCCGCCGATACCGACCTTTACAAAGTCTGCGCCGGCTTTAGCAAGGAAAAGGAAGCCGTCTCTGTCGACTACATTGCCTGCTCCGACCTTGACTTTGTCGCCGTATTTCTCTCTGATGAATTTAAGAGTCATTTCCTGCCAGACTGTATATCCTTCGGATGAATCGATACAAAGAACGTCTGCTCCTGCTTCCACAAGTGCCGGAACCCTCTTTTCATAATCGAGAGTATTTATACCGGCTCCGACAACGTAGCTCTTATTTGCATCAAGAAGCTCCTGCGGATTCTCTTTATGCTGAGAATAGTCCTTCCGGAAAACGAAATAGAGCAGATTGCCGTTTGAATCTACTATCGGGAGAGAATTGAGTTTGTGATCCCAGATTATATCATTAGCTTCCTTGAGAGTGGTCTTTTCGCCGGCAACGATAAGCTTATCGAGAGGAGTCATGAATTCGGAAACTTTTGTGTCAAGCTCCATCCTGCTGACTCTGTAGTCCCTGCTTGTGACAACTCCGAGGAGTTTTCCGTTTTGCTCGCCGTTTTCGGTGACAGCCATTGTATTATGGCCTTTTTCTTCAAATAACTCAATAACCTGTGCGAGTGTATCATCCGGTCTGAGATTTGAATCGCTTACTACGAATCCAGCTTTATAGCTCTTTACTCTGGCTACCATAGCAGCTTCATCTTCAATGCTCTGAGAACCGTAGATGAATGATATGCCGCCTTCTTTTGCGAGCGCGATTGCAAGCGTATCATTGGAAACCGACTGCATGATAGCAGAGGTCATCGGAATATTAAGAGAAATGGGGCATTCCTCTTCGCCTTTTCTGAATTTAACGAGCGGAGTTTTCAGCGAAACATTTGCGGGTATACATTCCTTTGAAGTATATCCGGGAATAAGCAGATACTCGCTGAATGTTCTTGAGGGTTCGTTGCAATAAATGGCCATATCAGATCACTCTCCTTCAGTCTTTGATATTTGTATATGTAGTGAATTTATAAACTAGTCCGTTGTATTCGAATTCTTCCGATTCCTTAGTCATAACCCAGTTTTCATCTTCATCGAGGTTCGGGAAGAATTTATCGGCAGGTGATTCTGCATCGACTTTGGTTATATATGCAGTGTCGCAATAGGGGAGAAGCTGAGCATAAACCGATGCTCCGCCGATTACGAACACAGTGTCGGTATCA
>JAFZOE010000227.1 GCA_017552845.1 Clostridia bacterium | reverse complement strand
CTTCCCATTTTGAAACTGTATCTTTAAGGACAGTGTCAAAACTCTCATTGCCTTCTGTTTCAAGATTATTCTTTGCGTTATCGCAGCTTACAAAGCTGATGCCCGCTTTCAATGTGTATTCGGAATCCGAAAATTCAGCTATCAATAATGAATCATTTACTGAACAAGAAAACGGGGTTTTATCAAACTTGCCGTAAATATATACTTTCATACCGTTGAATCTGCCGGTGAAAGTGCCGAAGAGAGTTGCTTCGCCTGTAAAAGATCTGCCGTCTGAATTCATTTCCATGGATGCGTTTTCAACATGGCCTGAACTGATACAAGATGAAGCATCTATGCAGATGCCGGAATTCTTTTTGCTTTGATTTCTAAATCTAAGCAATCCTGAGTGCTCTGTCGCTGTCATTTCACATAGCAGGGCAGATGCCGGCAGATATACAGAATAGTATCCCGGATAAGCAGACTCGCTGTTATGAGAATAGGCAAGGGCGTTAGGTTTCTTGCCGTTTACAAGCGGTGTTACCCTGAACATGCCGTAATCTCTGGCACCGGTTCCCGATAACCTTCCGAAACTGAATCCGAGCATATGCTGATGCTCATAATAATAACCCGAAGTGTTTGTTTTAATTGCAGCAATTCCTCCTGCTGCGCAGGTATCCGGTCCGAGGCGCACACAACCGAAAGGTGCACAGGCGGCAGGGCTCAGCATTCCGCAAGCCCACGGTATTCCACCCGTTCCGATAAACGGATTGACGTACTGAGTATATTCCCCGGTATTCTTTTCGGGCATTTTAAAACTGTAATTAAGGCCGAACGGCAAACTTGCAAATATCATTTCAATTGAAACGAAAACGGATATTATTGCGCGCAGGAAACTGATCATCATTCTCATCCCCATAAAATAATTTAAGAAAGCCACCGGTTAAGGTGGCATATATTATTCGTCAATTGTTATATCTGTTTTGAATCTGAGATGAGGGTTTGACTCTGAAATATCTGTAAATACTCTGATAAAACCTTTATGAAGAGGATCAAGATTCTTAACGAATTCTTCTGTATTTATCAGTTTAATCTGAGTATCCTCACCGATTTCGGAAAGACAATCTGCAAGAGCGTCAAGATTTTTGCCGTAATAATCGGGAAAAGAAAGTTTTGCAGCGATATATTCATGTGCCGTTTTTCTGTCGGTCATCTTTTTTCCGTCAAGTTTAATTCTTTTCATAATTCACCTCAATACAGCTGCGTAAACGATTCATAATGATTTGATGTATAATAGATTCTTCCGTCTGATGAATAAATTATTCTTTCAGCTCCGCGTGAAGATTTATTATGAGTATTTATATCGCATTCGTGGTAGTTCCCACTAGGAAGCTTTCCTTCATAATTACCGTAATAATCTCCGCCTATTGCTTTACCGGGAGCGAATTTCTCTACAGAACCGCCTTCCCAGCCGAGCGCACGCGCCTGATTCTTGGTTATGAAATTATTTGGTAAACGACCGTAAGTATGGATATAAAGAGCAACATCATTCTTGGAATAGTAACTACTGTCTTTATCAACTGTGCCGGAGCTTTGCTTGGTTGTTTTTTTCTGAGTTGTAGTTTTTGTTGTTGCTTTTCGCGTTTCGTAAGTAGTTCTTTCTGTGGTAATTGCGTTTTCGTCAAACCATTCAGTAGTTGTAGTCGGCTCAACATCATTAGCCTTATCGACTACAAGTGGCTTTGCTATAAATATACCCAAAAGAACTACGATGGCGGATATAAGAGCAATCAGTTGTTTCTTCATATCAATTCCTCATTCGGTAAACGGAGTAAGGACTCCGTAAAGATTCAGATTCTCGAGACTGTTTTCGCGATTGAATCTGTAAACGCTCATAACGAGACCGACAGCGAGATAAATGCAGAGGTTTGCTGATCCTCCTGCGCTGATAAAAGGTAATGTGATACCGAGACAGGGGAGGAGTTTCAGGCACATACCGATATTCATAATAACCTGAGAACTTATCATAAACGCAGTTCCGTAACAGATCAGAGCGCCGGATGCATTGTGGGACATTTTGCGGTTTTAATAATTCTTAAACATATAAAAGCCAGCACAAGCAGCAGTGCTATCCCGCCGATAAGACCGAGTTCTTCTCCGACAACCGAAAAGACCATATCGCTTTCGTTGACAGGAATGCCGGCGGGGGATTGCGTATATGTTCCCTTAAAAAGGCCGTCTCCGAATAATCCGCCTGCTCCTATGGCATTTACCGCTCTCTGCTGCTGATAAATTCTTGCATTATAAACGCTTTCGCTGAGCGCCTGCGGATAATAAATAGCCAGAATCCTCTGCCTGTGGAAATTGGAAAGGAATTTTGTCCAGATTAAAGGAACAGCTGCCGCTATTGCGCCGAAAGCAACTGCGAAATATCTGAGTTTCAGACCGGCCGCAAACATCATTCCTACAAACATAAACCCGAAAACTATCGCAGAACCGAGATCGTCGGTCAGGATAATAAGCCCTATCGGGACCATAGCGTGAGCGGTCAGCAGGATTATGTTGATAAACCTATCCATGCTGTGTCTGACTTTTTCCAAATGGGCTGAAAAAGTAATCAGAAAACCGACCTTAGCTAGCTCCGAAGGCTGAAAATTAACCGTGATTGCAGATGTCTTGATAATCGGAAGCCAGCATCTCGCATTCGGCCTGTCTTCGGGAGCTTCGCCCCATACAAACAGCGCTAATATCAGAAGCAGGCATACAGTTCCGACAAGCAAAGCTATTCTTTCTATTGAATTGTAATCAAAAAATGAAATTATTATACAGAGAACTATGCCGATAAATGCGGAAACTACCATTATCAAGCATTCTCTGCCTATTGGGATAGTAGATTCAAGAGCCTCGTTTCTTGTTGCAGAATATACCATCAGGCATCCGAATGCCGATGCGATAATGCAAGTAAGATAGAGGATAAAATCCGTTCCCTTTGCAGATTTTGTGATTCTATTCATTATCTAATTACTCTCAGTAAGTGAATATTGTTATCCTTTGATTTCCTGTAATAATTCAAGGAAAGCTTTCGTAATGAATTCTCCGGCATATTGACCGGTAGATACTATTTCTTCGTTTTCGGTGAAAATGGAATGCCAGTT
Source organism: Clostridia bacterium (assembly GCA_017552845.1). Lineage (GTDB taxonomy): Bacteria > Bacillota > Clostridia > Oscillospirales > Acutalibacteraceae > CAG-177. The sequence continues at coordinate 112 of JAFZOE010000227.1, read as the reverse complement.
GTTTGAAGTCAGAAGATAACCGACCTGGTCATTGGTAAGGCCGAATACTATGAGTTTCTTTCCGTTTACCTGAGACTCAAATGAAGGGTATTCCCAATCTTTTCCCTGCCAT
>JAFZOE010000226.1 GCA_017552845.1 Clostridia bacterium | reverse complement strand
GCCCTTGTCATCCTGAGCGCAGCGAAGGATCTCATTTACAAAAGCACTCTTAATCCTGCTCTTCTCCGGCTCGGATGCCCCGGAATGACAGGGATTGTTTTTATATTAATTCGTAGGGGGCGACGACCCCGGCGCCCCGCCAAAGGCTATGCGCGGGCATTATATAATTAAACAATCCGCTTAATTATTTTTCACTTGACAAATAACATTATATAATATATAATTTCATAGCGCCGTGAAAAGCGTGTTAAGGTGGTTATAGCTCAGTTGGTTAGAGTGCCAGGTTGTGGCCCTGGAGGTCGAGGGTTCGAATCCCTCTAACCACCCCATTTAGTCAGAAGCGCAAAGCCGGAATGGTTTTGCGTTATTTTAATATATTGGGGCGTCGCCAAGGGGTAAGGCACGGGACTTTGACTCCCGCATCCGCTGGTTCAAATCCAGCCGTCCCAGCCACGGAAAAGACTTGCTTCGGCAAGTCTTTTTATTTATATCCATATTGACAAAAGTGCGAATCGAATTTACTGACAAAATTAAATATTTAATGAAAAACGTAAAATAATACTTGACAAACGTAAATTGTGTGATATAATCAATTTAACGATAAACATTAAATCTTTTTCGGGAGTGATATTTATGAACAGCAATTCCGTCAAAAAAATCAATGCCGCGGGCACTGCGGGCTATGTCATCTCAATTCTTATGATTATCTGCGCGATTGCAGCGCTTGTTGCCGCTTGCATCGGAACGGCGGCCGTCGTCGCAGTGCTCAGAGATGATGTTTCCGTTTCCTATAATACTGAGGCCGAAATCAATCTCGGCGCCGATTCCCTCAGCAAGCTCAAATATTTCATCGGTCTTGATAATGTTGACAGCATTGAGGATATTGTTAATAAAAAGACCGATATCAATGTCAGCATAAACGGAAACGAATTCTCCCAGATTGATGCAAAAGAGGTTGACGGCAGAGTAATCGTCAATGCCAGGGGCGGCGAGAATAAGCTCAGCCTCAGATATATCCTCTTTTACTGTATAGCGGGCATTCTTTATCTCGCCTCGGCCGTCTGCGCCCTCTATATGATTAAGGCGCTTATGAAATCCCTTAAGACCTGCGAAACCCCGTTTTCGGATGATATCATAAAGGGGCTCACCCGCTTTGCCTATTCGCTCATCCCCGTGGTCGCCTTCAAGGGCGTGCTCGACGGCGCGAAGCCTTTCCTGAGCGGCTCAACTGAATTCGCGGGAACAAATATCGACCTCAGCACTCTGCTCCTCGCGGCCGTTATAATTATTCTTATCATGATTTTCAAACACGGTGCGCTCCTTCAGCGCGAATCCGATGAGACACTCTGAGAGCGGAAATATGGGAAAGATAATACTAAGACTCGATAGGGTGATGGCGGACCGCAAAATCAGCCTGAACGAGCTATCGGAAAAGGTGGGGGTTGCCAACGTCAACCTCTCCAAGCTCAAAAACGGGCATGTCAGCGCAATCCGTTTCTCAACCCTCGAAGCGCTCTGTGATACTCTCAAATGCCAGCCGGGCGATATTCTCGAATACGATCCCGACGGCGAATAAAACCGCATAAAGCAAAAAACAACCTCTCCCGAGCGGAGAGGTTGTTGATTATAATGCCGATTATTTATTATCCTTATTGATAAGGTCATTGATGAGGCTGTAGAATTCATCCTCGTCGGATTCTGCCGCGGGAGCATCCGCGCCGGGAACTGCGGGAGCGCCGGATGAAACTTCATCGCCTGCGTCAAAGGTGGGGATTGCGGGGCCGCCTGCGCTCTTCTTGGGAGCTGCGGGAGTGCTCAGGTCTGCGGGCTCTGCCTTGGAAGGAGTATAGAAAGGATTCGTATTTGAATTCTTGGGATTGTTGCTGATATTGTCAAAACCTGTGGCGATGACGGTGATGGTAAGCTCATCGTCAAGCTCGGGATTGAATACGATACCCCAGGTGATGTTTGCGTCTTCGGAAGCGCTCTCGGTAATCTTCTCGGCTGCCTGCTCGATTTCTTCAATATCGATATCTTCGGAAGCTACGAAGGAAATGATGATTCCCTTTGCGCCTGCGATTGAGGTTTCAAGAAGGGGAGAGGAGATTGCCTGAGTAGCCGCGACAACTGCTTTATCTTTGCCCTTTGCGGTGCCGACGCCCATGTGAGCATAGCCGGCTTCGCTCATGATGCTCTTGATATCTGCAAAGTCGAGGTTGATGAAACCGGGAACGGTGATGAGCTCGGAAATGCTCTTAACGCCCTGAAGAAGAACTTCATCGGCCGCCGCGAAAGCGTTGATGGCCTGGGTGGTCTTGTTGCCGCCGAGCAGGAGCTTCT
>JAFZOE010000225.1 GCA_017552845.1 Clostridia bacterium | reverse complement strand
TTAAAAAGTGTAAATGTAAGAACCTGCCGTTACATATTTGCCGGTTTCGGCGCCGCTTGCGTCTCTCTCATAGACACGAAGATCAACGGTCATTACGGTGCCTGCCGGTAAGCCGAGATTGGCAACGCCGCATTTGAAGTTTTCGACATCGGTGCAGATCTCTTCATAAGTCTTGTAAATGCCTATTGAATTAAGCAGCCTCAATTCCTGACCTGCGTCAAGAGTAACGGGATTCTTAAATCCGATCCACTCTTCGCTCCAGGAATTATACTGACCTGCAAGACATACTTTTTCGGGATCTATCTCTCTGTCGAAGCTGACAACATAGTCGGAATTCCACTGAGCATACTTTTCTTCCGGTGCGCCGGGAACAGGTGAGAATGAAAACGCCGCATTAAGAGCAACTATCTCATCGGTGGCTGCATAACCGCCCTGGATTCTGTAAATCCTTGCAGTGGGCAGATTGTCAATATCGCGGACAATCGCTACAATCTCTTCAAAATCAGCTTCGTCATTATCCTCGGCTGCATAAACGGCAATTGCCACGCTGTCGCCGGTTCTGTCCATAAACCGGTTGCCGGCTTTGGGATCCATTGTTCCGGTAATTACGAGCTCAGCCGATTCGCCTGCAGCGAGCCCGGCAGTGAAATCAGCTATATCTTCGCCGTTTACTTTCCAGGAAATTTTCTCGGCAATACCGCTGCTGCCCGAAAGACCGATAACCTTAAGTTTATACTTAACATTAACAACGCCGTTATTTTTAAGGCGGCATATCTGAGCGGTATTGGTGTGACCGGGTTCCCAGACTGCATCGCTGATATTATTGCCGGCATCCACGAAACCGAGGGTCTTTCCGACAAGCGTATTATCGTTGACATCAACAAGGTCAATTGTCAGCTCGCCGGCGTTGATTGAATTGACAATCGTTGAATCCGACGGCTTAATCCATGCATATGTAGCTCCGAGCAGAACTGCACAGCATGCAACAAGCGAAATGACCTTTATCGCCATATTTTTCCCGGAAGTTGATTTTTTCAGCATAAAATCTCACCTCGTTAGTATTTATCCGCATAAGCTCAAATCATAATGTAATAAAAGATAAATATTATTATATAATATATGAAGCCTAAACAGACAGATAAGCGAAAGAACGCTTTATGTTAATCCGCTTAACGGTAATCAAAAGCAATAAGAACTTATTACCTTTGATCGCCGTTCACCCCGCTTGGGGTGAACGGTTCAAAAATAAAATCAGAATGCGTAGGTGTAGGTAGCAGCTGTTACATATTCACCGGTCTCAACGCCTCTTGCATCTCTCTCATAGAGACGAAGCTCGATGTGAGCTACAAGGCCTTCAACATTCGATGCGGCGCCGCAGTTGAATTCTTTGACAACATTGCAGCACTCATCATATGTAACATAGATATTTCTCGAATCCTTGAGAAGTCTGACTTCTTCGCCGGCAGAAACTGCAACGGGATTGTAGTATGCTACCCAGTCTTCGCTCCACCAGTCATACTGACCTGCAAGGCAGATGTCGCCGGGCTCAAGATCCTTGTTTACGGAGACAACATAGTCCGCATTCCAGTTTGCATATTTTGCTTCGGGGGCGCCGGGAACGGGAGTGAAGGTGTAAGCTGTATCAAGAGTAACAGTTACTTCTTTCTCATTGTCGGTGCCGTAACCCTTAATGGCGGTAACGGTGGGAACTTCGTCAAGCTCTCTGATAAGAGCAACAACTTCTTCAAGTTCAGCTTCGTCATCGATCTGAGTTGCATAAACAGCGATTGCTACGCCGTCGGCAGTCTTATCCATGTATCTGTTGCCCGCAGTCTTCTTCATTGAACCCGAGAGCTGGATAGGATCGGAGAGAGCGCCGGAAGCAAGAGTGCCTGTGAAGGCGGCAGCATCAGTGCCGTTTACTTTCCATTCGATAACGCTTGCAAGACCTTCGTCGCTGCTGATACCGATTACGTTGATCTTATACTTGATATCGCATGTGCCGGTGTTTTTAAGGAAAATATCCTCAACGGCATATTCGCAGTTGGGAACCCAGAGAACTTCGCCGTCAGCAAAAGGAACTGTCTTGCCGACAAGGGAAGCGCCTTCTCCGTCAACAAGGTCAATTTTAAGGTTGCCGGAAGTAAGAGTGTTGACGATTGTTGAGGTTGAAGCTGTGAACCATGCGAAAGTTGTTCCAAGAAGCATAACAAAGCAAAGAGCAAGGGAAATGACGCTCATTGCCGCAGCTTTCTTGGCAGAAGTTTTCTTAATCATGATAAACCTCTCCTTTGAATAATAATCTCATTTGCAGATTATTCAATATTTTCGCTTAAAAATTATCAGTCGTCGTATTCTGCCTGTGCAGTTGTCTGCTTAGCATAAACCGTGATGCTGATTCCGTTTGCGGTATGTCCCATAACATCATTGGGGGTGTCGTGCTTCATTGTTCCGACAAGAACGACGGAATCCTGGGCGTTAGGCGCAAGAGTAGCTTCGTAATCGGCAAGATTAACGGCAGTATTGTTTACCAATACAGACCAATCAATCCACTGGCCGAGATCGCCTGAGCCGTCAATACCGGTAACATCAATCTTATATTTGAGATCGAGGTCGCCGTTATTCTTGATGTAAACGGTCTCAAGGGTATATCCGCGATCCGGTTCCCAGAGAATATTGGATCCTCCTGTAAAGCTTACTGTTCCGTTCTCAAGAGAAACACCGTTTGCATCAACAAGTTCAACATCGAGAGTGCCCGCCTGGATGGTGTTCACGGTCGTTGAGGAATTGTCATTGAATACTGCATAGGTAGTTCCTATAAGCATTGATATTGAAACAGCAAGGATAAGAATACCGGAAATTACGGATTTCCTGTAAGAATTTTTGCTCATCTTATTACTCCTCCTTTCTGAATTATTCATATACTAACGCAAAAGCGTATTGATACCGTGTCAATTATTCGTCGCTGTCGGTCTCTTCGCCGGCAGCTTCTTCTGCAGCAGGCTCCTCACCTTTTTCTTCCGGAGCGGCGCCGCCGTTCATCTGTGCTTTGAGAGCCTCGAGCTCCGCCATCATTTCCTGTGTCTTCTGTTTCTCTGCGGCGAGCTCATCTCTCTCGGCCTGAATTGCCGCGGACTGCTCTTTTTTGTAGTTCTTGAATGCCTTTACCGTATTCGCTCCCTGAAGAGCGATGAAAATAAGAAACGGAATCAGGATGCAGCAGATATAGCCGGGAACAGTTTTGAGGAAGGTGAAGAATTTGCCGACCTTCGGAATTCTGAACTGATATTTGCCGACAACATTGAAATAGTCAACGACCGTGAGATCGTCTGTATCGGTGGTCGTGCCGTAAGTGACGAATCCGGGATCGCCTTCGGCCGTTTTGGTAAGGCGGCGGATCTTATGAGTGATTGTCTCGCCGTAGCTGGCGCTGTCTCTGGAAATGAAAGTGATTATGTCGCCCTCTTTGAGAGTTGCGGGGTCGACATCTTTGACAACGACAACATCACCCGCCTCAAAGTCCGTAGCTTTCATTGAATCGGAAAGAACAACAAACGCCTTGTAGCCGAATAAGCTGCGGCTGTTATTATTGAAAGTCGCAACGGAAATGAATGTAAACAGCATTATGCCGATTGAGAAT
>JAFZOE010000224.1 GCA_017552845.1 Clostridia bacterium | reverse complement strand
TTGATATTCTCCATACGGTTTTCTTCTTTGATAACGGAGCGTTCAGCGAGGCAATGTTCGCCCTTCGCGATAAATGCTACTCGGAAGACCGGGTAACTCTCGGCAAGCTTTTCTATTTTATCGGCGCGTATTATAAAGGTTTCAAAAAGTGTGAAATATCCCTGCAGGAGCAGGAGGGTGGCTATTATGAATTTATCCTTGATGTCAGCTATGCCGACGGCGAAAAGATTTCGATTCACTCGGGAGCTTATTACAATCCCGAAACCGGTCTTTTCTACGGCAAGGAAGACAAGGGAATGTTTGAAATCGGCTATAATTTCGATATAAACGAAATGGTCGTTTATGCCACCGTCAATTCCTGGATGCGTCAGTTCGGTTTCTGCCTCGAATACGATATCCTCGCTTATACGACCCCGTTCTATTTCTACCATACAAGAAGATTCAAGTTCTTCTACGAAGGTAAAGAGTGGATGATTCAGGTCTGGAAGGGTATGTATGTAGCGGCAAACGGAGCCGAGGTCGGAGTTTATAACAGACAGTTCCCGACAGGCACTTTCTATAACAGCGTTTCCGATGATGAAATGCTTAAAATGAGCTTTGAACTATATCACGGCGATGAATTCCTTTTCTCAAGACCGGAGGGTTATTACTGGTGGGTCAACGGCTTCCAGCTTTCAAAGAATCTGTATTCCGCGCGTGAGCTGACTTTGAAATTCACAGTCGAGATGAAGGATGCCGAAATGCTCAGAGCATTCACAAGAGCTGTCGATTTCAATATCCTGCACGATGTTTCCTATACCGTTGACGGCCTGACCGTTTCGCTGGTCTGGTAAAACTATATTAGAGATACAAAAAAGAACCGCAGACTGTCTGCGGTTCTCTTATTATTTAATTCTTTATTTGCCTTTTTTCTCGTTGTATTCCTTGAGCTTTGCATAGATTCTGTCCTTGGGATCAAGGAGTGAGCTCAGGGATTCATCGTGATTGAGAGTGTCAATGATATATGCGCAGTATTTTGACATATTTACATTGACATACCAGGGCTTTTCAAGAAGCTCGGGGGCGTTGTAAACGAGGTTTGTGGTGAATACTTTATCAAAGAGGCCTTCCTCATAAGCTTTGTCAAATTTCTTGTAGCCGTTGCAGAAGAGGCCGAAGGAGGAATAGATGAAGATTCTCTTTGCGCCAATGGACTTAAGCTTCTCCGCGACCTCAATCATCGAACTGCCCGAAGAAATCATATCGTCAATTACGATAACGTCCTTGCCGCCGATGCTGTCGCCGAGAAATTCGTGCTTGAGAATCGGGTTTGAGCCGTCAACGACTCTCGAATAATCGCGCATTTTATAGAATGCGCCGAGTTCAAGGCCGAGCACCGTCGCGAGGTAGATACATCTGCCCATGCCGCCTTCGTCGGGGGAGACAATCATCATATGCTCGTTATCTATCTGAAGGTCGTCGTAAGTGGCGCAGAGCGCTTTGACAAACTGATAAGCGGGCTGAACGCTCTCGAACCCCTTTTCGGGTGTTGCGTTCTGAACTCTCGGATCGTGGGCATCGAAGGTGATTACATTATCCACTCCGTAGCCGTAGCAGAGTTCCCTGAGCATATCGGCGCAGTCCAGCGATTCCCTGCTCGTGCGCTTATGTTGTCTGCCCTCATAGAGCATCGGCATAAGGACCGTAATTCTCTTTGCCTTGCCGCCGACAGCGCTGAGAGCGCGCTTGAGATCGGCATAGTGGTCGTCAGGACTGTAGCGCTGATCCTCGCCATACATGGTATAGGTAACGCCGTAGTTGAACGGGTCGATGAGAATGAAAATATCATAGCCTCTGACCGAATTTTTTATAACGCATTTGCCTTCGCCGGAGCCGAATCTGATGAACTGGGCGTCAATCAGATAGGAATCCTTGGTGTAGCCCTCAAAGTGGTCGTTCGGTCTTTCCGAGCGGGATTTGTTGAGATAATAATTGATTCTCTCTGCCATCGCCTCGCAGCCCTTGAGAGCGATTATGCCGAGCTTGCCTACGGGCTCGGTTAAGAATTGCGGATCTGCCATTTCCCATACCTCCATATATGTAATTCTGAATTTGTCCATATACATTATATAGTATATAACCGGAAAATAAAAGGTCAAATAAGAAAAATCCGTGTAAAAAAATACACGGATTTTTTCGGGTCTGTTTGTGTATAATTCATAAAACCAATGCGGCGATACGGTCAGTCTGCATTTTTGCTTTCAGGAGTAACATTTTCAAAATGCACATCGACCTGATTGAATGGTATGGTAACTCCGGCCTTGTCGAATTCCAGCTTGACGTGTTCCTGCATATAGAAGAAGACTTCCCAGTAGTTTCTGCTGCTGCACCAGACCTGCGCCACGAGTTTTATGCTGCTGTCAGAGTGTTCGTTGACAAAAACTTTCGGGGCGGGGCTCTCAAAGATTTTGTCGCAGTCTTCCGCGGCGGAGATAATCGCCTCGCGTGCCTTTTCGATATTGTCTGAATATGAGATTGAATAGAGCAGGTCTATTCTGCGGTTTTCCTCGGCAGTGAA
>JAFZOE010000223.1 GCA_017552845.1 Clostridia bacterium | reverse complement strand
CATATCAGTTTTCATCTGGAGCAAACCGTCATCGAAGCCAAGAGTGACGGAAACAGGATTACTTCGGTGATTCTTAAAAGCGGAAAAGAGCTTCCCTGCGATCTGCTGATACTCGCTGTCGGCGTCAGACCGGAAACTGAACTTGCCGAAAAATCCGGAATTGAAGTCAACAGAGGAATAATCACTGACCCCGCAACAATGCAGACGAGCGATAAGAATATTTATGCCGCAGGCGACTGCGCAGTTTCCGTAGATATGCTTGACGGCAGCAGAAGAGTAATTGCTCTCTGGCCCAACGCAGTCAATCAGGGAACTGTCGCCGGCTCTCAGATGGCGGGCGGCGGGCTGACAATCAAGGGAAGTTATTCGGTAAATGCAATTGATTTTTACGGTCTGAGGATCTGCACCTGCGGACTTATCAACGCCGTGGGCGGCAAATACTCGGATAAAATCATACGCAGCGGCGATTCATATAAGCGCCTGATATTCGAAGACGGCAGGCTTGTCGGATATGTGCTTATAAATTCAAGCGACAATGCCGGAATTTATACAAGCCTGATTGAATCGAAAGAAGAATTATCTGCACTTACGGGTGATATATGCGAAACCCCCGATCCGTTCATATTCCCGAAAGATGAAAGAAAAACAAGAATGAAAGGAGCGCTTGATTTATGAGTATTACTGCAGGAATCAGAGGATATGCCGAAGTAAATGACGAAATCAAAGCGGAGCTCCTTTCAAAGGATAAAGTAACTGTTACAGATGTGAACGGTCAGCGTTATCTCGGATGCGCACTGGGTAGCGGCAAATCTCTTGAAATTCTCGGCACTGCAGGCAACGACCTCGCCTTCTGCCTTAACGGCGGCAGGATTATTCTTCACGGCCACGGGCAGGACGCTGTCGGCAATACTATGGGCGGCGGCGAAATCATCATCCACGGCCATGCCGGCGACGCGCTCGGATACGGCATGCGCGACGGCCAGATTTATGTTCGCGACAATGTCTCCTGCCGCGGCGGAATTCATATGAAGGAATTCCGTTCAATGAAGCCTGTGCTCGTGATCGGCAGCAATGCCGGCTCGTTTCTCGGCGAATATATGGCGGGCGGAACGATAGTCCTGCTCGGACTTAATCTAAAACGCGGGGAAAAGCTTTTCGGCACTCACTGCGCCTCGGGTATGCATGGCGGCAAAATCTTTGTTCGAGGCTCGTTTCCGAAAGAGAATCTTTCTCCGAATATAAAAGCGGTCTCCCTTGATGATGAAGACAAAAAAGAGCTTGATGAATTTATTAAAAAGTATTGCAGATATTTTGATGCCGATTACGATGAAATAATGAAAAAGCAGTTTGTAAAGCTCATTCCAGAAACCTCAAGACCTTACGCGAATCTTTACACTGCCAATTAGGAGTATTATGTTTAATTCATTACATGAAGAATGCGGAGTTTTCGGGATATTCGACAACAGAATCTCCGATGTTTCAAGCCTCGTATATCTCGGCCTTCATGCTCTGCAGCACAGAGGTCAGGAATCCTGCGGAATAGCTGTCAACAATGACGGCGTATTCTCGCATTATAAAGGCGACGGCCTTGCATCCGAAGTTTTTTCCGGCGAAAAGCTTCAACGCCTTGGGCAGGGAAACATGGCTCTCGGCCATGTCCGCTATTCCACGACCGGCGGTAAGGATATAAATAATATCCAACCTCTCGTAATCAGACATATCAAGGGAAACCTCGCCCTGGCGCATAACGGTAATCTGACGAATTCGGAAGATATACGCAGGGAAATTGAGCTTTCTGGCGGCATATTTCACGGAACTTCCGATACAGAGGCTATCGCTTATTCTCTCGTTGAAAACCGTCTGAGTTCTTCCAGCACTCTTGAAGCCATCGAAAAGACGATGCATACAATCAAGGGCGCATACTCCTGTGTCCTTATGACCGCAACCACAATGATTGCCTTCCGCGATCCTAACGGATTCAGGCCTCTCTGCATAGGCAGAACAGAATCCGGAGCCTACTGCGTAGCGAGCGAATCATGCGCTCTTGATGCTGTCGGAGCAGAGCTTATCCGCGATGTGAGGCCGGGCGAGATAGTTGCTTTTTCAAAGGACGGCATGAAATCCGTTTCCACTCACTGCCCCGCAAAAGAAAAGACAAGCATGTGTATTTTTGAATTCATCTACTTTGCT
>JAFZOE010000222.1 GCA_017552845.1 Clostridia bacterium | reverse complement strand
CGCGACATTTGACGAGGCGTTTTCGGTCGCCGCCATGCTCGAGAAGGTCAGCGCGGATTATATTCTCACCGCCGCGAAGGATAAATTCAACATCGCCGCCGAGAATCTCGATACCTTCTGCGAGCAGATAGTCCACAAGGTTGCAAAAACAAATAAAAGTATTGCAATTGACAAATCGCAGTTGTATAATAGTTCGTGCGACAGAGAAAACGGCAGAATCACCCTCGTGAACTGCGAGAGCGGCGAGGAGATGATTATGGACCTCGGTTCGGGCAATGTAAACGGCATTGTCTCCGACACCGCCGAGGCTCACAGAGCGATTTACAACGCTCAGCCGAAATTCAACTATATCATCCACAATTCAGATAAAGAAACGGTCGCCGTTTCACTCATCGGCAAGACCATGAAGCCCCTGCTTGACGATTTCAGCCAGATCTGCGGCACCAGAGTCAAGGTTGCCAAGACCCCCGAGAAATGCGGCAAGAAAATCAAGGGCAAAAACGCAGTCCTGCTTAACGGCAAGGGCGCGCTCTGCTGCGGCGGAGTCAAGGGCGACGCCGAGGCCGTCGATATGATTATGAGCAAGAGCTCCCTCGCTCTGCTTACGACCAAGGTTCTTGACGGCGCGAAGCCCATAAATCCTGTTGAGGCGCTTCTTATGAGAGTAGTCTATCTCAAGAAGTATTCCAAACAGGCCACTGAATAAGACCACTACTTCTTTTTGTCCCCCGTTTTATACGAGAAAAATCCGGAGCCGAGTTCCAAGCTCCGGGTTTTTCTGTTTCGGAATGCGGAGTTCGGAATCCGGAATTAAATAACTGTCATCCTCGACGGGCTTGTCATCCTGAGCGCAGCGAAGGATCTCAATCAAGGCGTATTATAAGTGTATAAACTGTAATTCTCTTAAACCTGCGATTCTTCGGCATCCGCCTCAGAATAACAGGGCAGAGTTACAGTAATTTATCCCCCTAAAACTTCCTCTTTATTTTTTGCAATATATATGGTATAATAATAAGGTCATACGATTATTTTATATCAATATATGGAGATATTATGAAAAAGGCGATCTGTGTTTTATTCGCCGCGGTTCTGATGCTGACGCCGCTGTTCGGCGTTCGGGCGGGCGCGGTAAATTACAATCAATATATCGAGAAATTCCACTCCGACTGCTATATTCTTATCTGCACCGACAACGACCAGATTCTCTTCTCGAAGGATATCAACAAGCAGACGAAGCCCGCGAGCCTTACCAAAATCGTGACCGCGAGCGTGATTCTCGGCGAAATCAGGGATCTCAAACAGACCTATACTATTCCGACCGAGGCGCTTGATGAACTCGCGGGAACGGGCAGCTCGACCGCGGGGCTGAGAGTCGGCGAAACCTATACGATCTATGACCTGCTCTGCTGCCTGCTGATTCCCTCGGCAAACGACGCCGCCACGGCGCTCGCGACCTTCCTGACCGGCAGCGACAGGCAGGCGTTTGTGGATAAGATGAACAAGCTCTGCGAAACTCTCGAATGCGAGAATACGCATTTCACAAATGTTCACGGCCTTGACGACGAGGATCAGTATACGAGCGCTTTTGATATGACGAAAATCATGCGAAACGCCCTGAAATACCCCGAATTCAAGGAAATTACCTCGATGACTCAATATACCCTGCCCGAGAGCAATATGCAGCAGGAGAGGCTCATCAGGACCACGAACAACACCCTCAATCCCACCTATAAGGACTATTACAATAAATTCATTGACGCGGGCAAAACGGGTTTCACAAACGGCGCGGGCCACTGCCTCGCGGTTCACGCGGGCAACAACGGCTATAACTACATAGCGGTCGCGATGAACGGAGTCAAGGAGGATTTTGACGAGGACGGCTATGACGAAAACGGCGCGTTCTTCGATGTCCGCCAGATGCTCGACTGGGCCTTCAAAAATCTGCGGCTCGTCTCCATCGCTGACGCGGCAAAGATAGTCGCGGAAGTGCCCGTCAGATTCGGCAAGGGAGCCGATTATATCACCCTCTGCCCCTCAGGCAACGAAGCGAGCCTGCTCCCCGCAAGCGTTTCCGCCGGGTCCCTGCTCGTCAAGGCAATCAAGGATACTATGCCCGATCACGTGACCGCTCCGGTCAAGAAGGGCGACGTTATCTGCAAGGGCGAGGTTTACTACGCCGACGATGTCATTGCGACTATCGACCTCGTCGCCGCGAACGATGTCAAGCGAAGCGTGCTCTCGTTCCTCGGAACACTTATAGTGAATATCTTCTCCTCCTCCGCCTTCAAGCTCATTGTCATCCTGCTTCTCGGCGTTCTCATCACGCTGATTGTGATGCGCCGCAAGGGCCTGCTCCAGGCGAAGAAAAAGGAATACAAGGTAGTCGATTACAACGATTATTTTGATAAGAAATCGCAGAAATAGCGCAGAAAATCCCCGCAGGGTCAGTTCCCTGCGGGGTTGATTTTTTATTGAAACTTAAATATTCTCAAGCTTGAATGTGACGATGATTTTTTCGAACAGATCGTTGAAGCCCTTGAGAATCTTCTTGCCGAGCGAGGTGAAGAAATCTGTGGTATGCGGATTTTCCTGAACCTTGCCGAAGTTCGCGTTGAGGAACGCGGTTCTCTTCGTGACGAAATCCTTGAGCGCGGCGACATTGCCGTCATATTTCTGAGCGACCGCGGCGCTGTCGGCTGTGCCGTAGGTGTTCCAGCGGATGTGATCCATCACCGCCGAATCCTTTATGAGCGCGGCGTATTCATCAAAGCTGTCGGTCGACCAGGCCGTTACCGCCTCGAAAATCGAGGAATCCCAGTGCTCTTTGACTGCCGCGACGAAATCCTGCTTCTGATTGAGAATATTGAATATTGTCGGCTTTTCGTCAATATCGTATTTGCCGAATACGGTGTTTCTGTATTGTCTGTTGAAGCAGACGGCGAATTCCTCGGGATTCGCGAAATCAATGCCGAAGCGCTTCTCCCTGAAATTGCCGAACGCCATATCGTAATCCCAGACGGGGCCCGCGTAGAGGATGCCGTCCTTTGAGGAATCGAGGTAGAAATAGGTGCTCGTGAGACCGGAGTCGAGATTCTCATACCATTCGCTGAGCGCATAGTATTTCGCGAGGGATTCGAGGTCGGCGAGCTCGTCATAGGCCTCGCCTTTTTCATTTTTGCCGCTCTCGCTGATTGCGGCCTCCTCAAATCGCTGATAGTAATCGCTGATGAATTCCATCTGCTCCTTTGAGGCGTATTCGGGCTCTTTCATGATTATCGGCTGGCTGTTTTTCGTAACGAAGCCGCTGATTTCATCGGCGTATCTGTTGCCGAGCTCCATTTCGAGAATGTAGCCGCCGACCGCAGTATTCTTTTCGGATTCGGGCAGCTCAACATATTTATATGTATTCTCGAGAAGGCCGGAGAATCTGCCGTAAACGCCGCCTCTCTTGAGCGTATCCATATCGAAATCCTTGCCGTATGCATCCTGACAGACTTCTTCGTTTATATCGTCAAGATTCTCAACATCGATTCTCTTGCTGCTCGCCTCAATCTTGCTGGTAAGCAGGTAGGAGCCCTTGTATTGGCCGTTTATATAGAGATCGGTCGGGGCGGATTCGGGGGTATAGGGCATGCCGGAATCCGATGCCGCGCCGAAGGCGACGGAGTTTCTCATGAGAGTCTCATCCTCGTAGTTCGCGATGAGGCACCATTTCTTGCTCTTCTGCATGCCGAAAATCTTGTATTTATTGGCGAGCTTAATATTGTAAGGTCTCTTGGGGAGCTGCCAGGTGGCGTTGCCTCTGCCCTTGATTGAAGCGAGCTCGTTGTCCTCGTTCTTGTCATCGTCGAGAGTCTGGGATTTGCCTTTCGCGTTGTAGATATAGATATTGCCCTTCTCTGCGTGGGATTTGTCGGCGTGAATCGCGTCGAGAGAACCGCTCTCGGTCTGGATGAAAATCGTGCCGATGCCCGAGGAGGAGAGGACGTGATATTTATATTCATTACCGCTCCAGGTGATGGTGCCGCTCTCGCCGAGGTCATAGGTTTCGCCGCTTGTGATTACGGTTTCGCCCATCTTCACTTCGCCTTCAACATTAGTGAAAATCTTGAGTTCCGAAGCGTCCCAGTAAGAGGGAACGAAGAAATAGTATTCGCCGTTTTCAGCCTGCCACCAGGCGACGGCCTTGTCGGATTCGATGCTTTCAACATCTTCGCCGCCGAACCATACGCCGAGCGGCTGAACGAGCGCGCTCGCGGCAAACAGCGAAGCGCATGAAAGGGTGATTACCATCGCGAGGATGACCGAAAGAATCTTTTTCATTTTAATATCTCCTTTATTGCAAAAGTGTTTTAAGCTTATTACTTATGAATTCATATCTTGCCTTCGCCTGCTCTTCGTCCTCACCCCTGACAGAGTAATAGAGCTTAAGCTTCGGCTCTGTGCCCGAAGGCCTGACCGCGGCGCGCGAGCCGTCTGCAAAACTGAAGAGAAGCACGTTCTCCTTCGGCAGGCCGTCGATTCCTTTTGAATAATCGGCGATATTATCGATATCATCGAATAATTCGCTGCCCGCAGACCTGAAAGCCTCCATGGCGGATTTTATCTTTTCCGCGCCTTCTTTTCCTTTGAGCACAAGGGTTTCGAGCGTATCGAGGAAGAAGCCGTATTCCGCATAGATTTCACCGAGCGCGTCGAGCAGAGTTTTGCCCTGCGATTTGTAATACGCCGCCGCTTCCGCTATCAGCATTGAGGACGAAACGGCATCCTTGTCCCTCGCGTGAGTGCCTGCGAGGTAGCCGTAGCTCTCCTCGTAGCCGAATACGTAGCCGTATTCTCCGCCCTTTTCCCATTCACAGATTTTTTCGCCGATATATTTGAAGCCCGTCAGCGTAAGGAAAACCTTACAGCCGTATTTTTTGGCGATTTCAGCGCCGAGCGGGCTTGTTACAATGGTCGTTACGACAGCGGGATTTTCGGGCAGAGCGCGGTTTTTCATTATGAAATCGAGCAGCACGGCGCCTGTCTGATTGCCCGAAAACAGCACGAAATCATCGCCGCTTCTCACCGCGATTCCGACTCTGTCGCAGTCGGGGTCGGTGCCGATGACGAGGTCCGCGCCCGTCTTCTTCGCCTGCTCTATGGCGATATTCAGCGCGTCCTTCTCTTCGGGATTCGGCGAGCGGACCGTTGAGAAACCGCCGTCCGGCATTTCCTGCTCGGCAACGACCTCAACATCATATTTTTCAAGGATTCTTCTGACCGGGATATTGCCTGTTCCGTGGAGCGGAGTATAGACAATTTTCAGGTTTTCGGGGTTTTTGTAAAGTGAAAGGGCTTTACATTCCGAAATGAAGCTGTCAACAACCTCCGGACCTATTATTTTTACGGCGTTCTGCGAAACGAGCGTTGTAAAGTTATTATCCTTTACATAAGCGATGTCCGCGAGATTTACCGCGTTTACGTATTTTATCAGCTCGTCAGCGTATTTCGGCGTGAGCTGGCAGCCGTTCGCGTCATAGACCTTGTAGCCGTTGTATTCCTTGGGATTGTGGCTCGCGGTAATCACGACGCCGGCGGTGCATTTAAGATATCTGACCGCGTAGGATAAGACGGGCGTCGGCTGAAGGGTGTCGAAAATATGAACCGCGATATTTTCCTTAGCGAGCACGCAGGCGGTGACTTCGGCGAAAAGACGCGAATTATTTCTTGAATCATATGCGATTGCGACGCTCTGCGCTCCGCCCTTTGAATTGAGATAATCCGCGAGGCCCTTCGTCGCCTTCGCTATGGTGTATCTGTTCATCCTGTTGGGGCCCGCGCCCATGACGCCGCGCATTCCGCCCGTTCCGAATTCGAGATTTTTATAGAATCTGTCCTCGAGCTCCTTCGGGTCTCCGACCGCCTCAAGCTCGGCCTTCACGCTCTCATCGAGCGAGAGCCAGAAATCATAATCCGTCATTATTCAGTCTCCGTTGCGTTATTCTTTGCCTGCTCGCGCAGTTTTTTGACTTCCCAGGCGAATTTCACATCCGATTCCGCGCTTGGGGCGAGCCCCTGGACTATCAGCGACTCGATTGCGTTGGTCGTCGCCGCAACGCAGATTGCGATGCCGATTGCGTTCTGCAGATCAAAATAGCAGCCGAACGGAATCGTAAAGACGAGTATTCCGAGCAGCTTTCCCGAAATCGTATGCACGAAATAGACCTTCTTGAATCTCGCGAGGCCTATGAACGCGGCAACCGCGAAAATCACGAGAGTTCCGGCGAACCAGAAATATATCCACGACTGAAAATGATATTTTTCGTTGCTCAGCAGTATTTTCGCCATTCCGAAATAGACGATGAGGTCGCCGAGCGTGTCGAGGGTTGAACCCATCTGGCTGACGGAGCCGAATTTCCGCGCGAAAAAGCCGTCGAGCGCATCCGAAATTCCGCAGTAGAGGAAGATTATCAGATAAGTCACATCGAATTCCCTGAATCCGAAAAGGAAAAAGCCTATTATGACTCTCGAAAAAGTGAAAATGTTTGCAAGATATTTTTTCATAATATTTCTCTCATAAAAGTATTTGCCGCAGACAAATAATCTTTCCCTTCAATTCATATACCGCATATTATACCAAATTTTACTTATAAATACAAGTGCCCGCGGAAATTATGAATCGTGAGTTCACTGTATTGTCATCCTGAGCGCTGCGAAGGATCTCATTTACAGGCTTTTCGCAGACTTGCGATTCTTCGGCATCCGCCTCAGAATGACAGAATGATAAACCCGCAGGGGCTTCCCTGCGGGTATCTTAACAGTATTTACTCCGGCATGTAGGCGAGGATGTAGTCGCCGTCGGCGAATTCGGCTTTTACGTAGTAACCGCTGCCGACGTAAGCGACGGCGCGGATTTTCTTCTGAAGCTCCGCAATCTGCGACTTGTCGGTCACGACCGTTGAGTATGAAGGCATCTCCGTTCCGACGGCCTCCTCAGTTCCGTCTGCCCAGTAAACGCTGAACTGATAATTCTTATCAACGAACTGCGCCGAAATCAGACCTGTAGAGGTGTCGCCGGGAGGGGTTTTATCCGCGTCATTGTATCTGCAGCAGGTTATCTTTACAAAACCCTCTTTGTTTTCAAGATATTTCATCAGACCGTTGCTTTCAAGGAAGGCGACGGTATTTTTTGCGCTTGCCGTTACGGGCAGGGCGCAGAGATTGGAGAAGAGGATATTGTTATCGTAATATTTGAGATAGTCGCAGTCCTTTGCGATTTTAACATCCTCATCGTCTGCCGTCTCATCCTCTTCGCCGTAGGACACGGTGAATTCCGGATCAATATAATTGTCATCCGGAGCGAAATCGCAGAGCGCGATATAACCCAGAAATTCGCCTTCGCCGCCGAAATCAAGAGGGATTCCGCCGTCGAGGATATCCTTTTCAACACACTTGAAAAGCTCCAGCGTCAGCTCTTTATCGTTGTATAAATCCATCGGTATCGTCATCGAGGAGAGATTCGGGGAAATCAGAAGCGGATTGTCCGCGGTCATTCCCGCAAGCCTGTTTCTGAGCAGTTCCGCGGTGCCCTCGCGGTATGCGGAGGTCCGCATAAGAGAGGTCATTTTCTCTATAATATTCTGCCCCGCGTCCCTGTAAAATCTCTCGACCTTTTTGCCGTTTTTGAGGGTGTATTCAAAGCGCACGGCGTAGATTCCGCGCTCTCCTTTTGCCGGTTTCCTTACAAGATTGTTGAGCTCGAGAATTTTCTCAATCTCTTCGGGTGAATTGAATTCAAACACAGCTCTGTCGGAGGACTGCTCGGCGGTTATCGAATCGACAGGCAGACATCCCGTGGCGCTGACTGAATCCAGAGTATAGCGGAATTCCTGAATTGACGAGGGGAGCGAAACAGTTGCCGTCTTTATATTCTCCGCCTGAGGAATCTTTGAGTAGGCGCCGTTTATGATTACGCCTGCGACGAATACCATGGCGAGAAATACGCAGATTTCAAGCGGCAGATTCCACAATCTTTTGCGGAAAGCCTTTGCCGAGCGGGTCAGGAAAAGATCCACAAGCGTATAGCCGACCGCCATTATGATAACTCCCGCGAGAACTGTTATAACCTTGACCGCGCCGCGTGAAAGCTCGGATGAATTGATTCCCTGCCCGATTACGCAGGCGAGGAAAGGACCGACAGTCACCACGCAGAAACCTTCGAGCACGGGACTCGTGCCCATAAATCCCGCTTTTTCAGCCTTTCTGCGCGAGTGCAGATATTTCGCCGCGCATGCAATCAGAAGGGTTACGGCGAGAAAGCCGAGGAATTTCGCAAACGGCGGGAAGGGATAATCTTCGCCGTTTGACATATAGAAGGAATCGGCCGCCGATGAAATCGGGAAGAGATATTCTGAAAAGCCGAAAAGTTTTTCGTGGGGACCTGCGACCATATTGCCGTTGGTATAAAAGAAGTTGATATTGGTATCAAAAGTTGACGAATTAAGAAGCGGAGATCCGTATGTAAAAACTGAAATAAGCGAATAAAACGCGCTTGAAAGCAGGCCGGGCGCCAGAACGCATACCGAACCCATAACCACGCTTTCAATTATCGAGCCGACCTGAACCATCGCGAAGACATAGACTGTATATGCCCAGAGGAAAACGGTGAAATGCGAAAGGCACATGAAGGCGAAGGCTGTCCACAGTTCCTTTGAACTGCCGTAAAAAGCGACATTGAAAAACGCAACAATCAGCATAGGGATGACAACGCTCAGCCCGATTATCGTAGTTACCGCGAGATATCTTGCGCCGAACTGTTTGTTTCTCGAAATGCCGAGAGAATACTGAACATTCGCCGACGGGCGCAGCATCATGAAACCGAAAGAATACAGAGCGAGCACCAGCCCGATTACAATCATTATTATCGTGTAGGCGTAAGCAAACAGACTCGCATCTGAGCCCGAAATGAAAACAAAGCGTGCAGTGCCTCTGATTGACTCGGCAAACGCCGTATCTCCGCGCGAGAGAGCGGAGCGGTAGCTGAAAAAGCGCGGAATGATTTCGCCGAAGATGAAGAGCGCGGCCGCGGTCAGCGGAACCGGGACTGCCAGGAAGCGCTTTATCATTTCGCGGTATGTGAATCCGAAAGGATTAAGAGAAGATTTCCGTGAAGTCATAATCCGAGCCCTCCATTTCTTCAAGAAATACCTCTTCGAGAGTGAGCGGGAATTTTTCGAGCAGCAGGGGATTCATCGCCCTGAGTTTCGCCTCGTTTTCCTCTTCGTCACCCTTGAGAGAAAGAGTTATCATTTTGCCGTCGCCCTTGAATTTTCTGATATCGAAGCCCTCAAAATCGGCTTCGGTTTTTTCCGTTTCAAAGGCGAGGCGGAATTTGCATCTGTCTGCGCCCGCTTCGTCAACCGAGCATTCGAGCGCGATTTTTCTGCCGTTTATCAGAGCGACGCGGTCGCAGATATCGGCAATCTCATGAAGATAATGCGACGAAATAAGCACCGAGCACTCCGTCTGCGCGGCGTAGTCGAGCAGCATACTGTTCATCCTGCTCCTGACCGCGGGGTCAAGTCCGTCAAAAGCCTCGTCGAGCAGCAGGACAGAGGGCTTCGCGCTCATGCCGATTATCATTATCGCCTGGCGCAGCATTCCCTTTGAGAATGAGCCGAGTTTTGCATTTTTATCGAGCGAAAAAACTCCGCAGAGCTTATCAAGCATATCGAAATCATAGTCCGGATAGTAGCCGGCATAAAACTGCGCGGTCTTGAGAAGCGAAGCGTATTTCGGATACCACTGCTCATCCGAGAAATAAAACATCTTCTGCCTGATTCCGGGGCAGGTGAAGGTATCCGCTCCGTCGATGAGCACCTGACCCGCGTCCGGTTTATAAACGCCGGCAACGCATTTGATGAGAGTCGTCTTGCCCGCTCCGTTGAAGCCGACAAGGCCGTAGACCGAGCCGTTTTCGACTCTGAGCGAAATATCCTCAACGGCGATATTTGCGCCGTATCCTTTTGTTAAATTCTTAATTTCAATCATTGTTATCCTCCCCGTAAACGGAGAAAAGAATCTCCCTTATTTCCTCCTGCGTCACGCCCACGGATTTTGCGTTTTCGAAAGCGTCGGCAATGTTCCTTTTTGCCTTGGCCGTGACCGCCTCGCCCTCGAGGGCCGATTTGCTCACGAAGCTTCCGATGCCCGGCACCGTGTAGATTACGCCCGCGGCCTCGAGCTCCGCGAAAGCCTTCTTGACCGTGTTTACGTTCACGGACGCCTCCGCGGTAATCGAGCGGATTGAGGGCAGCTGGGAATCAGCGGGGTATATCCCGAGCCTGATGCAGGTGATTATCTGATTTTTGATCTGCTCATAGACAGGGATTCTGCTGAGCTTATCGACAAGAATCAATGGACCGCCTCCCGTCTTATACGAATTCCGACCTGATGATTCTCCGGTTTCATCAGATAGGTGTGCTATGTGTGATATCACACCTATATAGTAGCACCCGGTTCTGCATTTGTCAACAGAAAAATGAAAAATTCATTTCCGGTTCATAAAATTTGTTTTTGCAGTTGTATTTTATTTTAAGGTATGTTAAACTTATAAGGTAAACCGTATAAAACGAATTTTCAGAAAGGACAAAATAAAATGGAAAACAAAGATTTATTCCGCAGAGAAGCGGACGGCTACTGCCGCGAGGATGTTGAGAAATATATCGATATGATCAAAGAGAAGTATAAGCAGGTCTATGACTACGCGACCAAGGTCAAGGCCGATAACGAAAAGCTCAAGAAGATTGCGCGCGCACTCTCCGAGGAGAACAAGGCGCTTCAGCAGAAGGCCGGCAACTGATTTAATCAAGAAATTACTAGCGAAAGGCAGTCCCGATTATGGATGATTTCAGACTTTTGAGTATAGATGAGCTCGATGAGCTCTTTGTGGCCGAAAGAAAAAAGAACGAGGCGCCCGCTCCCGCGAAGGACAGTCTGATTCCCGATATGGAGCAGTCCGCGCCCGAAGAAATTGATCTTCTCGGCGGTTTTGATTTTGATTCGCCCGGGAGCGCTCCGGCCGAAGCTTTTGTTCCTGCAGAGCCCGCGGCTCCCGTTGCGCCCGCGGCGCCCGCAGTCGCTCCTCCGCCTCCGCTCTACGCTTCGCCGAAGATGAGCGAGGAACCCATCGGGCCTCTGCTCGACAGCGACGACCCCGCAAAGAAGGCGGCGGATATTTATGCCGAAGCCAAAGAGGAAGATGACGGGGAGAAAAAATCGAGCGTCGGCGCGATTATTGGCAAGGGCATCTGCATAGCCGTTCTCGTGCTCACCGTGCTCGTATTCATCGGCGGAAGCTTCATTTCCGTTTTCCTCGATACACAGCGCACCCTCGGTAAATACGTATTCAGCACCCAGGCTGTCGATATCACGGGCGTTGAGGGCCTCAACGTAAATCTCAAACACGGCGACCTGATTATCTCCGAAAAGATAGCGGGTTCCGAATATAAAAAGAACGACCTCGTTCCCGTCCCGAGCACAACCGCGACCGGCTGCGACCTCACCGTTGTTGACGAAGCGCTTCCCGCAGAGGGAGGCAATGCCGAGCTCAGCCTCGTCAATATGGCAAATCCGAACGGCATCCCCGTCAGATACGGCAGCGACAAGGTCCTCGGCAGAGTGGTCTATTATGTGCCGATGATAGCGGGGCTTATCGGAGTCGCGCTCCAGAATACGGTGCTTGTAATTATTATATTCATTATAATCGCGGTTCTCTGCTGCGCGCTGTTTGTCCTGATTGACAAGATGCAGTCGAGAAAGAGCGTTGAGGATGAATATGACGAAGAGGAAGAAATTCCCGCGCAGGAGACCGGAACAGGCACAGGCGAAACCGAAACGCTTGAATAAAAAATAAATCAAACAACCCTCCCGGAAGAGAGGGTTGTTTTTTATGCTCTGCATATCCTTGGGGCGGGCGGATGATATCCGCCCCTACGAATCAATATAAAAACAGCATTGTCATTCTGAGGCGCTTGCGCCGAAGAATCGCAGGTTTAAGAGAATTATTTTTTATGCATTAAAATGGGCCTTTTATTGAGATCCTTCGCTTCGCTCAGGATGACAACCATTATAATTCTTAATTCTTAACTCTTAATTCTGAATTACAGATTTATGCTGCTGTCGGTGTCGACATACTGCGCGATGAGCGGCTGAAGCTCGGCGATGTATCTCTCAACCTGCTCGGCGCATCTGCCCGTATAGAGCATCGGGTCGAGGGCGGATTTCATCTCGTCCGCCGTCATATTGAATTCGCTGTGTGAAGCGAGGTCGGAGAGCAGGTCAAACGGCTCGCCGTTTTTCATTTTCGCCGTCGCGTTCATCGAGCAGGAGCGGATGATTTCGTGAAGCTCCTGACGGTTTCCGCCGTGTTTGACGCCTTCCATCAGGATATTCTCGGTCGCGATGAAGGGGAGATAATCCGCAACCGCCTTCGCGACTATTTTTTCGTTTACATGAAGCCCGTCGGTGACGTTTCTCGCAAGGCGCAGAATCGCGTCCGCGCACAGGAAGCCCTCGGGCATCGAAATTCTGCGGTTTGCGGAGTCGTCGAGAGTTCTCTCGAGCCACTGCGTGCTTGCCGTCATCGGTGCGTTCGCGGCGTCCGCCATAAGGTATCTCGCGAGCGAGCAGATTCTCTCGCTCCTCATCGGGTTTCTCTTATATGCCATTGCCGATGAGCCTATCTGGCTCTTTTCAAACGGCTCCTCCACCTGTCTGTCATGCTGGAGCAGGCGGATGTCGTTCGCCATTCTGTAACAGCTCTGCGCGACGGATGAAAGGCAGTTCAGAATTCTCGAATCGAGCTTTCTCGGATAAGTCTGGCCGCTGACCGAGAAGCATTTCTCAAAATCAAAATCTTTGCAGATAAGAGCGTTCATCTCATCGATTTTAGCCGTATCGCCCTCAAACAGATCGAGGAAACTCGCCTCGGTGCCGGTCGTTCCGCGGCAGCCGAGCAGTTTCATTGAAGCGATGACGGAATCTATCTCCTCGATATCGGCTGCGAAATCCTGCATCCAGAGGGAAGCTCTCTTGCCGACCGTAACAAGCTGGGCGGGCTGATAATGGGTGTAGCCGAGAGTCGGCATCGCCTTGAATTCACCGGCGAAAGCGGCGAGATTCTTTATAACTCCGAGCACGCCGTTTCTGATGAATTTGAGCGCATCGCGGTAGATGATTATATCCGCGTTGTCGGTGACATAGCAGCTTGTCGCGCCGAGGTGGATGATTCCCGCCGCGGAGGGAGCAACCTTGCCGTAAGTATATACGTGGGCCATAACATCGTGGCGCACTTCTTTTTCTCTCTCTTTTGCGCATTCGAAATCGATATCGGAGATATGCTCCTCAAGCTCGCTGACCTGCTCCTTTGTTACGGGCAGACCGAGAGCGGATTCCGCCTTCGCGAGCGATACCCAGAGGCGGCGCCAGGTCTCAATGCGCTTCTGCGCCGAGAAGAGGGTGAGCATATATTCGGAAGCGTAGCGTGATGAGAGCGGGGATTCGTATTTATCGGTCATATCGTCAATTCCTTATCTGATGATTATACTGTCTCTTTCGGGGCCGACCGAAACATATCCGATGTGGCAGCCGATTTCCTTCTCGATGAATTCGACATATTTCTGCGCATTCTCGGGCAGCTCGTTCCAGTCCGTAATCTTTGAAATATCGGTTTCCCAGCCGTCCATATATTCAATGACGGGCTCGGCGTCCGCGAGAGCGCTCGGGAACGGGAAATCGTCGGTCAGCTCGCCGTAGAGCTTATACCTGGTGCAGATTGGGATTTTCTTCATATAGCTGAGAATGTCGAGCTTGGTGAGGGCGATATTCGTCGCCGCCTGAACCTGAACTCCGTATCTCGTGGCGACTATATCAATCGGGCCGACTCTGCGGGGTCTGCCGGTCTTCGCGCCGTATTCGCCGCCTGCCTCCCTGAGCTTATCGGCCTCCTCGCCGAACATCTCGCAGGTGAAGGGGCCCTCGCCCACGCAGGTGGAATACGCCTTGACGACGCCGATTATCTCTTCGGGGCGGGCCGAGGGAATGCCGGAGCCGACGGGCGCATAGGATGCGATTGTATTTGACGAGGTGGTGTAGGGGCAGATGCCGTAGTCGAGGTCTCTGAGCGAGCCGAGCTGGGCTTCGAAGAGAATATTCTTGCCCTGCGCCTTCGCGTTTCTGAGGAATTTGCCCGTATCGCAGATGAAGGGCTTGATTTTTTCGCAGTAGCCCGCGAGCCATTCCTCAAGCTTTTCCATGGTCCAGGGCTCCGCGCCGTAAACCTTCGTGAGCGTCAGATTTTTCCACTCGAGCAGGTCCGCGAGGTGGCTCCTGAGCTTCTCGGGATAAAAGAGCTCGCCCGCGAGCACGGTCTTTTTCTGATATTTATCCGAATAGAAGGGGGCGATGCCCTGCCTCGTTGAGCCGTATTTCTTATCCGCGAGGCGCGCCTCCTCGAGGCCGTCAAGCTCTCTGTGCCAGGGCATGAGGAGCGAAGCGCGGTCGCTGATTTTGAGATTATCGGGAGTCAGCGGGACTCCGTTTTCGCGCACATATTCAATCTCGTTCCAGAGATTTTCGGGGTCCATAGCGACGCCGTTGCCGAGGATATTCACAACATTTTTTCTGAATATTCCCGAGGGGAGCAGGTGAAGGGCGAATTTGCCGTATTCATTGATGACGGTGTGGCCCGCGTTGCCGCCGCCCTGATATCTGATGACGATATCGTAATTCTCGGTCAGCAGGTCGACCATACGGCCCTTGCCTTCGTCGCCCCAGTTGATGCCTACTATCGCGCAGTCTGACATAATAAAACCTCCGATGCTTTCAGTCGTTTTTTAACAAAACATCACTTACCTTACCATTATACAACATTATTATTTAATAATCAATTAAAAATCAAATTTTATTGAACGAATATGAGAGCGCCGCGCTCCGCTATTGAAAAACGGCGGGGAATATGCTAAAATAACAAAAAGCATTCAAGGGGTGTAAATTATGAAAAAAGCATTGTCCCTGATACTCTGTGTTCTTATCCTCGGCGCGCTCGCAGTGCCCGCATTCGCCGCGGGAGCCGTAAAGCGCATGGAAGCAAAATATGAGCTTCCCAAAGCCGGCGAAGTCTATCACGATCATCTCTATGTCGATACCGCAGAGCCTGAAAAATACTCGGCTTATACCGAGGGCATGTGGTATTTCGAAGGCAACGAAGTCATTACGCTCCTCGACGGAGATATCATCCCCGCGGGCAAAACGGTATATCTGCGAATCAGATTCACCGCGAACGAAGGATACGGCATCGAGAATTATCAGAACGGCGGGATATATATCCTCAACGGCAAGGTAATCGATGAATATTACTTCGAAACGGGACTGCAGGCAAGATACAACTCGGACAGCCCGAATCTCGACGGATATGAGGACGCGCCCAAGGAGCTCAATTTCTTTGAGAAAATAGCCGCCTTCTTTGCCGATTTATTCGACCATATCAAGGCCTTCTTCGGCAGCCTCTTCCCGAAAGTTTAACAAAATACGGTAGAAGTAAAGGGCACGGATTTTCCGTGCCCTGTGTTTTTTGTTTTGTCATCCTTCGCCGCTTTGTCATCCTGAGCCGCAGGCGAAGGATCTCAATTTAAGACATTTTATAAACGAACAAAAAATAATTCTCATAAACTTGCGATTCTTCGGCCGTTGGCCTCAGAATGACAGGCATTTTTTCACTACATCAAAAATATTACCGCGAGGCCGGTCAGCAGTCCTCCCGCAAAACCCGAGAGATGCTCGCAGAGCGTGGCCTTTCCGCCGAAAAAGCCTGTAATAACATATATCCCGAGGATAATCAGCGCCCAGAGCGGCAGAGGGGAGAAGAAGAGAGTGCCGTTTTTCACCGCGAGGATAATGAAGACCGCAATCAGCCCGAATATTCCGGGCGAGGCGCCCTCGCCCTCGTGAAGCTTATAAATAAACGCCATAAAAAGACCCGAAACGAGCGCCGAAACGGCATAGCAGACAAGGGTGCGAAGGGCTCCGAGCTGCGATTCGACCGCATAACCGACAATCAGCATCGCGAGAGTGTTCGTTATGATATGTGGCGTTCCCACATGCAGCAGCGCGGAGGAGACGAGCCGCCAGACCTCGCCGCGCCTGATTTTTTCATCCGAGAGATGCAGAGCGCGGTTGATAAGCCCCTTGTTGTGGCCGGTGAGGAATCTTTCCTTCGCGGTGATTCCTGCGTTTTCCGGCACAAGAACAAAGGCATCGAGAATATAAATTACAATTATCAGCGCGCAGAATGATAAAGTGAATACAGGCACCGGTTTTACCTCGCTTCTGAGTTTTATAACACTTGAATTATATCCTGTTTCCGCATTAAAATCAATATGAAAAGCGCCCCGCTTTGACGGGGCGCGTTGCTGTATTATCAGGTTGCGGGAATTGAAATCGTCGGGGTGTTGCCCTGCTGGGATGATGAGGATTCGTTGGTGCTTGAGGGCGGATTGCTCGCCGAAGTCGGATCGGTCGATGAAGGTGTAGTCGCCGAAGTCGGATCAGTCGATGAAGGTGTGGTTGCCGAAGTCGGATCGGTCGATGAGGGTGTGCTTGACGAGCTTGAAGCGCTTGTGCTGCCTGATGTGCTCGGCGCTCTTGAGGTGCTGGGTCTGGTCGTCGTGCGCGGTCTCGTCGTTGTGCGCCATCTGGTTGTCGGAGCGATTGTCGCCGTCGGCTGAGTTGTTACGGTGCTGTCCTCCTCGCATGACGATTCGCTTTCCTCGGTCGATTCCTCGGTTGTCGGCTCGGTGGTCGTGAAGAAGGTCTGGGAGCTGTAATCGTAGGAATACTCGGTCGTGGTGGTCGTCTGCTGGGCCTTTCTCTTATCCATTGCCTTCTTGATAATGAAGCCCGCCGCCGCAAGCACGGCCAGCGCCACAAGCACTATCGCGGCAATCATGACTATTTTCTTGACGTCGGTTCCCTCTTCGCCTGCGCCCGCGTCTGCGTTCGCATAGGGTGAGCCGCCTTCGCCGTCGGGCACGTTCGCGCCGTATGAATGGCGGTATTCATCCTCGTAATTCGGATCCTTGTCGCCGACCATAGCCTCGGCTATCGGAACGAAAATCGCGGAATCCTCGGCGGTCATGAAAGCGGTGATAATCGTGATATTATCCTTGCCGCCCTTTTCCATCGCCTTGCGGAGCAGTTTTCCGGTAACATCCTGAGCGCTTTCGCCGCCCGAAATGATCGCGGAAATCTCGGCGTCGCTGAGCATGTCGGTCAGACCGTCGGAGCAGAGGAGGATGACGTCGCCGTTATTGACATCGTCTATTACGCTTACATTCGGCTTGAGCGGGCCTTCCTCGGGGAAGGTGCCGAGATGCTTAGTCAGGCGCTTCGCGTCGGGCATATTGCCTATATCGGACTCGCTTGCCTCGCGAGCGTCAACAATCTGCTGGGCGTGGGTGTGATCGAAACTCGCCTGCTCGAGCAGACCGTTTGCGAAATGATAAATTCTCGTGTCGCCGATGCTCACGCATATAACCTTGCCCTTTGTGGCGTAAATGCCCGCGAGGGTGGTGCCCATGCGCTTGCCGCCTCTGGCGTTGATTTCATTGCAGATTTTATTATTTGCCTCGTCGAGATATCTCGAAATCGCGAAGCTGAAATCCTCGCCGCTCGAATAGATATCGCCGGCGTGTCTCGACATGGTCTCGGCGGCAATACCGCTCGCTACCTCGCCGTAATTCTCGCCGCCCATACCGTCGCAAACGACAAGGCTGAAGGGCTCTGCCATCTTCTGAACATATGCGCTGCCCTTCTTGAGCTCGCCCGTTGAAGTCAGGCGGCCGTTTAAGCTGTAGTTATCCTCATTTTCTTTACGGACTCTGCCCGCATGGGTTATCGCACATACATTTGCGCTGAGTTTTTTCATAAAATTCACTCCCGAATGATTATTACGATTTGATATATATCAGAGAATGCCCTCGGAATGCGCCCAGTCGTAATACGCTTTGAGCGAGCGCATTCTCATCGGGCTCAGCGAGCCGCCGCCTCTGTTGACGGGCTTCATATTCACGCCCCTGAGCGCGCAGAGATATTTTGCGCTGAGGTTGAAGCCCGAATCTATTGCGTTGTCGAGGTTTATTATCTGCCAATAGGTCTTTTCGGCGGCCGATCTGTCGCCTCTGACCCATTCATCCCACATTTTTACGAAGAGGTCCGCGCCGCAGGTGGTCGGGGTTGCGACCACGCCTCTCGCGCCCGCCTCCCAGGAATCATAGAGGAAGGGGATATTCGCCTGAAGCACATCGGACGAACCCTGAACCGCGATTTTTTCCTTGATTTTTTCGAGGTAGCAGGTCGTATCCTTGATGCCCTTGAATCTGCTGGTCTCAACGAGTTTTCCGTAAACAGACGCGTCCATCAGATGCGGTTTCATGCCGGGGAATTCATAGAGAATAAGCGGAAGGTCCGTATGAGTCGCAAGCTCCGAGAGATATTCAAACTGCTCCTGAGGCTTGTCGCACATTCCTTTTGTAACGAATACCAGACCGCTGACGCCCGCCTGCTCGAGGGCCTTGATTTCATCAATCTCGTCCTCGTGTTTCGCCTCGAGGTTGCCGGTCGCAAAAACGGAAATCCCGCCCGAATTCTTAACCGCGAGAGTCGCGCATTTTATTCTCTCCTCACGCGTGAGAGAAGTCATTTCGCTCGAGCCGCAGACCGCGAAAAGATGCTGGGGTCTGAAAGCCGCCTGCCAGGCGACATATTCCTCATAGGCATCGTAATCGACCGAGAGATCCTCATTGAACGGAGTCAGCAGGAGAGTGTATACCCCCGCAAATTCATCATAGGCCACAAAGCCACCTTCTTTTCCGCCGAAAAATAGTCATAATAAACCATTATTAAAAGATTATACAATATAAATATTAAAAAATCAATACTATTTTGGGAACAGAAAAGGTATAAGCCGGAATTAAGAGTTTTGGTTTTCTGCTTTCGTAGGGGCGCGGGTCTCCGGTGGAGACCT
>JAFZOE010000221.1 GCA_017552845.1 Clostridia bacterium | reverse complement strand
TCGAAATCCCGCAGACCGATTTTGAAAAGTTTATTGAAACCGGAGTCAGAGAAGCGGTTTATGAGTATTTCAGAAAACTCGGCTTCCGTTTCATCTCTCTTGACATTAACGGCTATAAAACAGGCAATATGAATATCTGAAAAGAGGCATTACACTATGAAAAAGGCATTATCACTGGCACTTGCGCTTATTATGATTTTCTCCGTAACCGTTATCGGCTTCGCGGAAGAAAATGAGAAACTCAATTATCTGCTTATCGGCGATTCGATAGCGAAGGGCTCGGGAATTCTCAATTCCGATGAGGCCTGCTTCGGCAGAATAGTCGCGGACACCAACGGCTACAATTACAAAAACCGCGGAGTTGACGGCTTCACGACCGATGACCTCAACCGTTTGCTCGATCAGAGCGATATGATTGCTGATGTCGCCGAAGCCGATATTATAAGCATTTCAATCGGCGGCAATGATTTCCTCGGCAAAACCATCTTCCTGAGAATGATTTCTCTCGTGATTCAGGCTGCTTTCGGCAATCTTGAGCCCAGCCGTGAAATAGTTGACAAAGCTTATGAAAATTTCTGCTCAATTATCGGCAAAATAAAGACGATAAATCCCGACGCAGTAATACTGTATCAGACTCTTTACGCTCCGAATTATCCGCTTGTCGGCACTCAGCTTGATATAATCATTTCTATTCTCAATGATAAATTCAGATCCTACCTCGATGAAAATCCCGATGCTTTTATTGTAGTTGACGTCCAGGCGGCGCTAAGAGGCGAATTCGGATATACTGCACTCGACACGATTCATCCCAACGCGAAGGGGAATGAGCTGATTGCAAAGGAAATCCTGAAGGTTCTCAAAGATAACGGACTCGGTGAAACAACAGTGCCGGTTATCAACCAGAAAGGCGTCAGCGAAATCGCCCTGCCGATATGGCCGCTGCTGAGAATATTCCTTGAATACAATGGATAATCGTTTTTTACGAACCGAAATGCTTATCGGCAAAGAAAATCTCGATAAGCTTCGCAATTCAAAAATCGCCGTTTTCGGCATAGGCGGAGTGGGCGGATATGTCTGCGAAGCTCTTGCCAGAAGCGGAATCGGAAGCTTCCTGCTCGTTGACAGCGACACGGTCTCCGAAACAAATATAAACAGGCAGATTATCGCCACCGTCAAAACAGTCGGCAAACCGAAAACAGAAGTGATGAAGGAGCGCATGCTCGAAATCAATCCCGATGCGAAGATTGAAATAAGGGACTGTTTCTTCCTGCCCGAAAATGCAGATACTTTTGACCTCGGCTCTTTTGATTATGTGATTGATGCGGTCGATACGCTGACGGCTAAGCTTGCTCTGATTGAAAAGGCAAAAAAAGAGAACGTCCCGATAATATGTTCAATGGGCGCGGGCAACAAGCTTGATCCGGCGGCGTTTAAAGTGGCGGATATCTACGACACTCAGATCTGCCCTCTTGCGAAAAGAATACGCAAGGAATGCAGGAACCGCGGCATCGATTCACTGAAGGTCGTCTATTCCGAAGAGGAACCGCATAAACCGTTCGGCGAGGCGGCGGAAGTTGCTTCGGGCGAGCGTGATCCGGATGCTCCGAGAAGGGATCTGCCCGGCAGCATAGCGTTTGTGCCTCCCGCAGTCGGTCTGATTATAGCCTCGGAGGTCGTAAAAGACCTTATAACCCTCCCGGATTGACATATTTTTTGTAATGCAATTTTACTTTACAGGTATCAGATTCAATATTCTGTTAATTTTATAAAATAATGGAAGTGTGTTTTTCGGGATAATTCAATAATCATAATTTGTAAAGCAATGGCGCTTTACATCTGAAATCTCCGTTTTCGGTTCAGAGACGG
>JAFZOE010000220.1 GCA_017552845.1 Clostridia bacterium | reverse complement strand
GGTCGATATTCATTTTGCGGTTTATTCCCTCAACCATTCCCGTAAAGAAATCACTGTTTTCGCCGAAATATCTGCCAATGCTTTCCATATTCTCAAAGCCGGTTATCACATCCTCCACGCTCATAAGTTTCCGGTTTGAGAGAACTATACTGCCGCCGTTCAGCAGCTTATCCGCGGTTGTGCCGAGCGCCTCGCAGAGGTCGAGAATTATTCCCGTGTCGGGCAGGGCGTCGCCCTTCTCCCATTTTGAAACAGCCTGAAAAGATACGCCGAGTTTCTCCGCAAGCTCTTTCTGGGTCAGCCCCTCCGATTTACGCAGTTCTCTTATATATCCGCCTGTTTTTATCATATCCATATTATTCACCTCGTTTTTTCTGAATTCAATCCGGATCTGTGCCAATTATACCCCGTTTTATGAATTCTGTAAATAAGCGAATAGTTGATATTTTTCAACTTGTATTAGAACAGCAAATCTGCCCTCCGCGGCAACAAAAACAGAGGCGGTTATCCGCCCCTGCCGTAATAGATTATTTTATTTTGCTTCGCCGTAAATGCCGACAAGCGCGTGGTTGAAGGTGATTACGGCGTTGCCGCCCTTTTCGCCGAAGGCGTCATAGGCGCCCCAGACATCGTTGCTTCTGTAGGAAACATTGTGGGCGGAATCGGGGTCGCCGATAAAGCCGCCGTCTTCCCACGATACCTCTTTGAGCATCTTATGAGTATCGGTTACAAGGCCCACGCTCATCCAGGGGATGGCGTCTCCTCTGTCCGCAAGGCGGTGGAGAGTGCCCTCTCTGTCCTCTTTGACCGGGATATAGGGCGAGCCGGCGGTCAGGGTGTTGAGAATCTTATAATTTGCCTTGAGCTCGGGATCGGCAGAGAGCTGCTGAACCGTCATTCCGCCGAGTGAATGGCCCGCGAGCACAAGATTCGCGCCCTTCGGAACTTTATCGAGAATTATCTGCTTCGCCTCTGCGAAATATTCGCCGGTCTTGCCGAAACCCGCTTTGAGGCAGTTTTCGATATTGTTATTCTGCTTTGTGCCGGATTCAACGCCGACAAGAGTCACAAGATAAATCCAGCTTACAACGCCGTCCTTTTTAAGGCCCGCTTTGACAACGCGGATGGGAACGGCGTGCTTGCCGCCCTCGAGAGTGAAATCAAGCACATCTGCGGCTGTTTTGCAGGTAACCCAGTATGATTTCTTTGACGATGCCGCGGAGCCCATTATGCCGAGGCATGAAATCACGACGACTGCGATAAGAATGATTGAAATGAGTTTTTTCACAATATTTCCTCCTTAATATTCAAACGGGACCACGTGGGCGACGGCTTCGGCAGCGGAGATTTCCCTGTCGCCGTTGTCGATATCGATTATGACATAATCGTCGCTGCCCATACCGAGTTCCTTCATATAGCTGAGCTGTCTGAGACCCTTGCGCGTCTCCATTCTCTCAACGAGATCGTGCCTGTCCTCCTCTTTCATCGCGTAGATGAGGTCAACCGAGCATTTATCGGCCGCGAGAATATCAAGCGAAGCGATAATGCCGACATCCGGCGTCACGACCGGCTCGGCCTCGGTTCCCTCGCAGTCGCAGGAGACGGACATATTGCGCATTACATTTATATACGAAACATTTTTGCCGAAATAATCAACAGTCGCCTTGGTGGATTCGGAAATTCTCTCCATCAGCTCTTCCTCGGCGATGCTCCAGAGATTTGACGAGCCTTCGCGCGTGTGAATCATCGCCTTGCCGATTCTGCCGTCCGCGCAGCCGATGCCGATATTTTTATTTGAGCCGCCGAAGCCGCCCATGATATGGCCCTTGAAATGCGTGAGCGCGAGCAGGGAATCGTAATTCAGC
>JAFZOE010000219.1 GCA_017552845.1 Clostridia bacterium | reverse complement strand
TCCGATTCTGGCCTCCTCGCTGCTCGTTAAGGTTTACGGCGCCGATGACAATGCCGAAATCCCCGCCGGCTATAAGACCGGTATCCACATGTTCGGCTCCGAATCCGCCTTCAATCTCAACAGCGAGCTCTATGACTGGAATAAATCCGCTCCGAAGGTAATGATCTATTTCAAGACCGATGCTTCTGCCGCGAAACCCTCGTCAACCGGCTCAAACTTCACTGCCGGTTCCCTTGCCATAGCGGGCGTTGCGGGCCTCGGTATCGGCGCGGTCATCACCGCTGTTGCTGCCAAGGCAGTAGGCAGAAAGAAGAAAACTGCATAAACGATTTAATATTCAGCCGTCGTTTTGACGGCTGGATTTTTTATTTTACCTGTGATATAATACAATAGATGCAGAGAAAATATGAAGGAGGCGGTGAATTGAGCAGAATTATCGCGTTTTTTCTCGCGCTGATTACCGTTCTCGGCGGATTTTTCAATACCTACCGCCCGGGAAAGGAAACAGAATTTATATCGCAGTATGAAAGCGGTGAAAGAGATATGGAAAAATATCGCGGCGTTTATTCTTATGTGGATGACTGCGGCGGTGTGCCTGCTTTATTCATAAACGGCGAACCGCTTCCCGCCGCGGCTTATATGACCTATCTCGAGGATTACAATAATTATGAGCAGTTTGCCGGCGCGGGCTATAATCTTTTTTCAGTCCCTGTGCTTTTTGCGGGCAGATGGATTAACGCAAACGACGCCGGAAGGCCTTTTACTGCGGGCATTTTTGATAATAAAGATGCTCCCGATTATTACGCGCTCGACGCCTCAATAGAAAAGATTCTCGCCGCCTGCCCCGATGCTTATATTTTCCCGCGCGTCAATGTTTCAATACCGCTCTGGTGGATTGAAGAGAGTCCGGACTGCCTTGACGGGACGGGCAAAAGAGAATCCCTCTTTTCCGCGAAATTCCGCGAAACTGCGGCGGAGATGCTGCGCGAAGTCATTGAGCATATAACCGGAAGCGGCTATGCCTCGCATATCGTCGGCTATCAGATTGCAGGCGGAAACACCGAGGAATGGTTTCATTTCGACCTCAATGCGGGCCTTTGCAAAAATGCCGAAAGCGCATTCAACGCCTGGCTTGAAAAATATTATCCCGGTTGCGGTTTCTCGGGGCTCCCCGATTTATCCGCGCTCAGCGGCAAGGGACCTTATCATAAGAGCGAGCATCTTGCCCGTTATCTTGAATTTGCCTCAAACGCGGTCGCCGACGATATATGTTATCTGAGCGCAGTTGCTAAGCAGGCGAGCGGCAAAAATCTCGCCGTCGGCACATTTTACGGCTATTCTCTCGAGGTTACTTCCCCGCTTTACGGCACTCACGCGCTCAGAACCATACTGAACTGCGACAATATAGATTTCATCTGCTCGCCGAATTCATATATTGATACAAGGAGCAGAAATATCGACTGGACCGAGATGTATCCCGCCGGTTCCGTCAGGCTTCACGGCAAGGTCTGTATGCAGGAATGCGATATACGCACCCATCTGACCGGCCTTCTCTCGGAGCGCGGCGGATGCGCGGAAGGTCAGTATAATGCCCCGATATGGCAGAGGCTTGAAAACGCGGAGCAGACTAAATCGGCTCTGCGTAAATCCTTTGCCCGCCAGCTAATCAAAGGAAACGGCTTCTGGTGGTTTGATATGTGGGGCGGGTGGTATGATTCCCCCGATATTCTCGCCGAAATGGCGCAGATGCGTGATATTTACGCGGATTCTTACAGTAAATCAAACAGAAAAAGCACCGCCGAAGTCGCGGTATTCGTTGATGAGAGCGCGTATAAATACATGACCGACTGCGCCCTGCGAAGCGCTCCCTTCAATATGAGAAGGGCGCTCGGCTCGGCGGGCGCGACCTATGATTTATATGATGTCTCCGATTTTGAGGCGGTTTATGAAAACTACAAGGCGGTGGTTTTCCTCTCGGATCTCAAAACGGAATATATGTCCCGCGCCCTTGAAATCTGCAGAAAAAACGGCATTAAGTATATATCCCCGTCGAGTATCAAAAAGGATTTTACCGCCGATGAAATCCGCGCATTCTATGAGGCAAACGGCGTTCATATCTGGTGCAGAAGCGGCGATATCGTCTATGTCAATGAGAATTATCTCGCAATCCACGCCGCCGAGGCGGGCGAAAAAACCGTTTATCTGAAATCTGTCCGCTCATATCGCGAACTGCTTGAAAATGAAGGAATCCGCGGCAGTGGCGATACAATCAGAATCAACATGAAAGCGGACGAAACAAAGATATTTGAGCTGAGCTGATATGAAGAAATTTGATTTTTACATTAAAACAAAACAGGATCTGATTGACGCGGTTCACGAATTCGGTTTCGTGCCGCTCTTTGCCAATTCCGTCCCCGGCTTTTCCGTTCAGGAAAATGTCTCGCCGAAGGTCTGGTTTTCGGGCGAGGAGGGAGTCTGGGAATGGAAGGGTCCGGTTATCC
Organism: Clostridia bacterium; assembly: GCA_017552845.1. Taxonomy (GTDB): domain Bacteria; phylum Bacillota; class Clostridia; order Oscillospirales; family Acutalibacteraceae; genus CAG-177. The sequence continues at coordinate 1,474 of JAFZOE010000219.1, read as the reverse complement.
GCGAAACAGGCTGCGGATACGGCAAATTCTTCGAGAATAAAGCCGTTTTCGTCTCCCCGGCGTTCTTCCCCGATTTTGCGAATTACCGCCGCGACGGCTATGATTTCGATGCCCGCTATGATGACGGCCTCGCTCCCTTCAGGGATAAGACGCTCTATGACCTGCTCAATGAGAAAGCGCCGGTCATCTCCAAGAGGCTCAAGAGAGCGGGCGGCTACGGCAAAGACGGCAGGAAGGGCTTTGACACGATTATCAACCGCCTGCAGTTGCAGTGCTATGTGGTTATCTCCGATTTTGTCTATGAGCTCGATAAATACGGAAATACCTACGGCTGGGGAGTCGCCGAGTATTCGACCCCCGAGAAGTTTATGGGCAAAAAGTTCACCGACAAAGTCTATAAGCGCGAGCCTGAGGAATCCTATAAAAAGATACTGCGCCATCTGATAAAGATTCTGCCAGATGCAGATGAAGACGAGATTAAAAAACTGCTGAAATAGTCTGAAATTATTGCAAACGCATTGAATATGTATTAAAATATCTGAGATAAAAGCCAAGGAGGAAATACGATGCTTTTCAAGGAAGGATTTGACTCAAACGGCGAAAAACTGCTCTGCGAAATGGGCGGCAAGAATAAAGAGATGAATATGACCATAAAGGTCAAGCGCCTCGCGAAGGGCAGAACTTATTCGATTCTCGCTCCCGATGACGAGACCGCGATTCTTATTTTACAGGGAGAAATGATTGTTTACTGGCAGGATAGAAGCGAGAAAATGATAAGGGAGAGCCCGTTTGAAAAGAAGCCCTACTGCCTTCATGTCTGCAAAAATACGGAGATTAAGGTTGAGGCGCTTGCCGACAGCGAATTCATAATTCAGCAGACCGATAACGAGCGCGAATTCGCCCCCGTTTTCTATAAACCCGAGGACTGCCTCTATCAGCATTTCGGCAAGGGCCAGTGGGAAGGCACGGGCTACCGCATCTGCTCAACCATGTTTGACTATGACAACGCGCCCTATTCGAATATGGTAATGGGCGAGGTTTTCAATCAGCCCGGCAGATGGTCGAGCTATCCTCCCCATCATCATCCGCAGCCCGAGGTTTATTATTACCGCTTCAATCCCTCCCAGGGCTTCGGCGCCTGCTTCAACGGCGAGAATGTCTATAAGAGCGAAGACGGCGACTGGTGCACCATTACAGACGGCGAGAATCATCAGCAGGTTACCTCGCCCGGTTATGAGATGTATTATGTCTGGATGATAAGGCATATAGACGGCGATCCCTGGTATAAGACCACAAGATTCTATGAAGAGAAACACGAATGGCTTGTCAACGCGGACTGACGGTCAATAAACGGAACATATATAAAGGGAGAAAAAAATGATTAAGAAGATAATTGCCGTTCTGTCGGCGCTGGCGCTTGTTACAGGCATTTTCACGTCCTGCGGAAAAATCGGTCCCGATCTGCCGACTGAGG
>JAFZOE010000218.1 GCA_017552845.1 Clostridia bacterium | reverse complement strand
CGCGGGGATGAGCTTCTTTGCGTCGCCGACATTGTCGATGATTCCGAGGCCGACCGCCATAAGAGCCGCCGCGCCGACCGCGCCGACATTCTGCGGGGAATCAACGGTCTCAATGGTTCTGCCGGTGATATCCGCCATAATCTGGCAGGTGATATCGCTCAGAGCGCCGCCGCCGACAAAGCGGATTGTGTCACTTGTCTTGATTTTCTTATCCTGAGTCTCGATGAACCAGCGCATATGGAAGCAGACGCCCTCAATAACCGCGCGGATGAGCTCGGTCTTGCCGGTCTCGAGGCTGATATTGAAGAACATTCCTCTGGAATTCGGATCTTCGAACGGGCAGCGGTTGCCGTGGAGCCACGGAGTGAATACGACTCCGCCGCTTCCCGCGGGAGTTTCGCTGATAACTTTGGAAAGATAATCGTAAAGGGATGTATAAACTGTCTCCTGAGATTCGGCAACATGCTTCTTCTCAAGATAAATGCCGATTTCGTCGAGAGCGAGGTGGTCCTTGACCCATTCAAGGCACTTGCCTGCAGTCTCGAGTTCGCCGAAATAGTTATATCTGCCGTTCTGGACTCCGACAGCCGCAGCCATCATGGCGGCGGTGTCAACTATGCTCTTGTCAACAACGGTCGATACCCAGCCTGAAGTGCCGGAATAAATGTGAGTGTCGCCGAGACCTGCCGCGCCCGCGCCGACTCCGATGAGGGAAGCATCCATGCCGCCGCCGAATACCGAAGTGCCCTCGGCGAGGCCGAGTTCATCCGCGGCCTTCCCGGAGAGTTTGCCGGCAACGGCGTCGCTGTCGATAATATCGGGCAGATGCTTCATATCAACGCCGAGCATCTTGCAGACCTTCGGGCTGAAGCACTTGCGGCCGTCTCTTATATCGTAAAGCAGAGTTCCGAAAGCCGAATCCCTGGTCATTACGCAGTTTCCGGTCATGCGGCAGATAAGATATTCCTTGACATCGAGCCATTTATAAGCTCTCTTGAAATTCTCGGGCTCGTTATCCTTCATCCAGTTGTATTTCCAGACGGGATCCTTTACGCTGAGCGAAGCGGCGCCCGTTATTATAAGGGAGGGAATGAGCTTGAATATGTTGCCGCCCGCAATCTGCGGACCATACTGCATACCTTTCTTAATCTGCTCTGTCGCGCGCTGATCCATATAGCTGAACGCTCTGTGAACGGGCACGCCGTCCTTATCGACGAGCACAAGGCCCTGCGCCTGGGAGCAGAAGGAGATGCCTTCAATCATTTCGGGCTTGACATCGCACTGCGAGAGGGCTGTCTTTGTGGTGGCACACATTGCCTCCCACCATTCATCGGGATCCTGCTCTGCTCCGCCGTCGGGGAACACATAGAGCTTGTAGCCCTGCATGCCCGCGCCGAGAAGCTTTATCGTTTTGTCAATCTCGAAAATGCAGGTTTTGACGCCCGTTGTGCCGATGTCGTAAGAAATTACATATTTGCTCATTTGATTTCCTCCTCGTTTTTGGGGATACTCACCTATTTTACAATAGTTATTGATATTATAAAATATTTGTGTTAAAAAAACAAGTATATTTTATTAAAATAAATAATTGCAGTTGAATATTGATTTTTTATTTAATTTGGATTATAATTACAGAATAAGTTGTATATTCAGAGGAGGGCGCTGAAAATGAAAAGAATTATCTGCGCATTGCTTGCGGTCGTGACGGTATTCGCCATGTGCTTCACCGGTGCTTTTGCCAAGACCGTAATCATGAACGACACCGAAGAGGTGCAGGAGGGTGAAAACCCGGGCGAGCAGGTTACCGACCCGACGGGCGCGGGAGATACTACGGATCCGACAGACCCCACAGACCCGACTGACCCAACCGATCCGACAGATCCTACGGACCCTACTGACCCCACCGATCCCACGGATCCTACTGACCCGACAGAACCCACAAAACCTGAGAATCTCAATGAATACGCGGAAATGCACCTTATGTCTTTCTGGAACAGCTACCAGCCCCACGTATTCTTCTATGTCAAGAACCTGACGGATCACGATATCCAGGTCGGCGCATATACCTGCCCCGCGGGCGAGGGCGTTTCGGTCGGCTCTTACGGAATCAGCACCGCCAGCACCGACGGCAAGGGCGTTTACTACAATCTTGAGCTCTACAGACATTATCACGTCAAGAAAATGACCTGGATTTACAATATAAAGAAGGTCATTTCAAAGAGCCAGCTCGAAAAGGTCACCAAATTTATTCTCAATAATAATTCCTGGGAATTCTTCCTTTTCAACTGCTGCTGGTTTGCCGCAAAATGCTGGAACGCGGGCGGCGGCGGATACATAGTTCCCATCACTGTTTTTCCGTCAATAATGAGAATAGAAATGCTCTTCCATCATTCCACAGGTGATCTGGATGTCTATTCGCCAACCAGGGATCAGGTCAAGAGGCAGGTCGGCGAAGGCTCAAGCGCATACGTCAAAACCGTTATGGATAAAACAATCGGCAAGTAAAAATAATGTGCCCTCTCAGATTGAGAGGGCACTGTTTTTTCGCTTTCGCTCCTTAAATTGCACCCGGAGTCTTGTAATTTTAATATAATATCCGCCGGTTTATACAGACAAATTATTAAAAATGGTATATTGTTTTTTATTATTCTATAATGTATAATATTGGTGTATGGGTCAAAGCACCCCCGCACAAAAAAACGGAGGAATTTGAATTTTATGAAAAAGTTTAAAGCACTGATTTCGCTCCTGCTTGTATTCACTGTGCTTGCAGGCGCGGTAATCCCCGGCTTTGCCGATGAAGATGTAATTGAGGAGTCACCGGCAGGCGAAACAGTTCAGGAAGAAACCGCGGCAGATCCCGTTGAGGCGCTGGTCGCGAATTTCAGAAATCTGCTCGGCAAAGGAAACGATGCCGAAGAAGCAGAGGAAACCGACGAGGCCGAAGCTCCCGCAGAGACAGCCGACGCAGAAGAACCCGGTGAGGACGATTCCGTTCCCGCGACCGATTTAATCCCCGCTGTCAATGAAGGTGAGCAGGAAGAGGAAAACAACAATTCAAACAGCAATGTTGTTGACAAGACCGCCGGCAGTTTTTCACTTTTCAAGAGCGTTTTCTATGATGAGAACGGCATAACCGGCAGAATTCCCGTCATTGCAACCGCGACCATTCTCAAATCGCTCAGATACGTGATTTATTTTCTTTCGGGCCATTTCCTTTACGGCACTCCGAAGAATTTTGAGGTTTCCGTATCCGACGATATCATGGAATTATGCGACTATATGAAGGATAATTCTTCGCTCGATTTATACAAGATTCTCACCAATCTTCCCGATGTCAGCGACGGCGCGAATCTCGCGACCAAGGTATTCCATATCGACACCAAGGAATACCGCGCCGAGATGTATGAAAAGAGAGACGAATTCAACGAGCAGGGCGACGCGCTCAAGGCAAACCTCTGCTGGCTCGTGGGCGCATATATGTCCGGCATTGAGAAGGCGGATATCTATACAGTTCCTTATGAGGATATTCATCAGGTTGAACTGCTTGTAACCTATTCCGACGGCTCAACCGAAATCTTCCATCCCGATATTTTCATCAACTTCGAGACCGGCGAATGCTTCGGCAGAGATGACAAAGGTATGGTAGGCGCGGGCTTCAACACCAACGTTTACGATCTTTTCGTCTATGCTCCGATGTATTGCTGGATGCGCGATTTCGGCTTCTGCGTAGAGTATGATCTGCTCTGCTACATGCTTCCGATGTATCGCTACCGCACACGCCGCTTCAAATTCAGCTATGACGACAGAGACTGGATGATCCAGTGCTGGAAGGGCAATTACATGTGCACCAACGGCGGCGAGGTCGGCATCTACAACCGCGAGAAAGGCAAGTTCGGCTCCTATTATAACGTCATCACCGATGACGAGCTCATGCCGATGAGCCTTCAGGTTCTCCACGGAGACGATATGATAGTCAATGTCGAGGAAACTCCGCACTGGTGGGTAAACGGCTTCAAACTCACCAGCACGCTCTATCATCCGATGAGCATGACCGAGATATTCTCGATAACCTTCCCCAATGAGGAAATGAGAGACGCCTTCACTAAGGCGGTCGACAATAACATGTATCACGATGTATCCTACACCGTCGACGGTCTCAAAGTTACCTGCACCTGGGGATAAAAAGAATAGAAAAGCGGGGCTGTCCGTGTGACAGCCCCGAATACTAACCGGGGTGTAAGAACCCGAAGCTTCGCTTCGGAACCTTGTTACTCGCTGCGCTCGTAATATGCGTGCGCCACACCCCTCAATTTAATAATTTCGGGGTGTAGCGCAGGTGG
>JAFZOE010000217.1 GCA_017552845.1 Clostridia bacterium | reverse complement strand
GATGCGCCCGCAAGTTACACAATCGACCTTGACGAAATTGAGGGCAGCGAAGATTTCCTTTATGTCCGCTGCCAGATTATGGGTAAAGGCGGCATCACTCTTACTCAGGCATTCGTTCTCGATGACGGAGCAGAGAAACCCGTTTATGAGAGAGATAATTCCACCGCCGCTGTTGCAGCGCGTCTTCTCCGCCAGTTCTTCAGCCTGAGGATATTTGTTCTCATCAAGAAGCTCTGGTCGCTGATAGCCGGCTGATAAAAGCTCAACACTATAAAACTATCCGGGCAGCCGAAAAGGCTGTCCGGATTAAATTATTTATTATTCTTTTGTCATAAGCTCACAGACGAGTTTGCTGTGTTCAACAGGGTTGTCAACCGATCTTCCTGCAATAAGGCACGCTTCGCTGTAAAGCAGCTTTGAATAAGAAGCGAGCAGTTCTTTATCGGTTTCAAACAAAGATTTGAGTTTTTCCGCAATCGGATGCTCCGAATTGATTTCGAGAACTATCTTTGCCTTGACCTTGTTCTCATTATTGCCCGGCATGGCGTTGAGCGTTTTTTCCATATCGAGCGAAATCTGACCTTCCGTTGCAAGCGAAACAGGATGCTCGGCAAGCTTATTAGTGAATCTGACCGCGCTGACCGAATCGCCGATTGCAGTTTTCATAGCTTCAAACAAATCTGCCGAATCTGCATTGAGCTTCTCGATTTCTTTCTTTTCCTCTTCGGTGCTCAGATCAAATTCTTCATCGCAGATGTTTACAAACTGCTTACCCTTATATTCTCCAAGCGATTTTGCTACGAATTCATCAAAATACTCGGTGAACATCAGAACTTCTGCACTCTTGGAAACGGCTGATTCAAACTGCGGAAGCATTTCAATTTTTTCAAGCGTTTCTCCGCAGGCATAATAAATACTCTTGTCATCATCTTTAAGCTTGGCGCAGTATTCATCCAGTGTGACAAGTTTCTTCTCGTCGGAAGAAGTGAAAAGGAGCAAATCCTGAAGCTTGTCTTTATTGAGGCCATACATATCATAACAGCCGAATTTGAGCTGAGTGCCGAAAGCTTTGAAGAATTCCTCATACTTTTCGCGCTCATTTTTAAGCATCTTTTCTAGCTCTGACTTAATCTTGTTCTCGATTGTCTTTGCTATGAGCTTGAGCTGGCTGTCATGCTGAAGCATTTCGCGGCTGATATTGAGAGATAAATCCTCACTGTCTACCAGACCTTTTACAAAACTGAAATAATCAGGCAGCAGCTCCGCGCATTTATCAGTGATAAGAACGCCTTTAGAATAGAGCTGAAGGCCTTTTTCGTAATCCTTGCTGTAATAATTGAAAGGAGCGTGTTTCGGAATATAAAGAAGGGCTTTATAAGTTGCATTGCCCTCAACGCTGCTGTGAATAACCGCAACCGGGTCCTCATAATCGTAAAACTTTTCTTTATAAAAATTGTTATACTCTTCGTCGGTTACTTCCGATTTATTCTTTTTCCAGATGGGAATGCGGCTGTTGAGAGT
>JAFZOE010000216.1 GCA_017552845.1 Clostridia bacterium | reverse complement strand
TTACCTTGCCCGTTTTGAAATAATGCCAGACCTTTAACCTGAAGAAATAGTATATATCGGGAATCGCAGAGCCGAGAATACCGGCATAGAAGAATCCCTTAAGCCCCATCCTGAATACAAGCAGGAATAAAAGATTTGTGATTATCGCGGTTGCTGTTCCGATGATGCCAGCTATTCCCATATCAAGGACTTTTTCTTTGCCTTTTGCAAGCTGGGTTAAATAGGAATTGAAAGCGAGCGCCGCAAAGAATACAACGGATATAACGCGCAAACCAGACACATATTTGATAAGAGGAGTGAACCCGACCACGGATGAAAGAATAATCGCAATCGCAATGCCCGAAAGCGTGAACCAAAGGCCGACAGATGCAGCTTTATCCGGCTCTTTTTCTTTATCCATAGTAAAGCGCATTACTGCATCTGAAATATTTAGCGTTACCAACGGCAAAAGAATAGTAAGCGTGGATAAAATTATATCATAGTTGCCGAATTCCTCGGTAGATAAAACGCTCGTGTATAAAGGCACGAGGAAAAAACTGAGCAATTTGGATGCGAAACTGCTCAGAGTCAGAATCCCGGTATTTTTAATCAGATTTTTGGTGCGATGTTTCATTAACCAAGTATTTCCTCGATAGTATTTGCTGCTTTGACTCGTGAAAAGACAGCCTGCATCTCGCTGTTATTGAGCAACTCATCAATGCTCTTTCGCGATTCCTCGGCAAGTAAATTGCCGTCTATGTCGCAAAGCTTATATAAATAAAATGTTTTCGGCGGATTGGAAGACATAAAGCTTCCAGAGAGAACGCTGCCTGAGGTCGCGGTCAGGAACACTTTATCGCCGAAATCACCGCTGAGCTGAATCGCTTCCCAGGGGATATTTGAATTTTTATCCACCCTGAAGCCGTTATCTGCATAAATAGTTCTTCTGTCGCGTGGGTGAGTTTTGATAAGCAGGTTATCTTTGCCGACCAGATCGGCTATCCGGCAGGCGAGCTCATATTCGCCGATTGGATGCTCGCCCTCGAAATCATAAACGCTGGTAAAAAAGATGTATTTCTCTTTATAATCGTTATCGCCGAGGTTGACATTGAAAACCTTTTTGATAATTTCAATAGTTTCGGGCGTTTCGCTGATTAAAGGCACTTTAACAGGCGTCAGTTCACCTTTATATAATTCAGGATAAAAGCAGTAAAAATAGCGGCCCGACTTTGTGAACTCAGGTTTCCCCTGAATCCGCCTGACAAAGTCCATGATTCTGCGCTTCGGGGTTATGATTTTCTGGATAGTATTGTTATATGAGAGGATGCCTTCTTCGTAGCGGGAGAGAATGATGTTTTTATTGTGTTTGCTTAAAGCAGTAAATACGGAAACGGAATCCCTGCGGATGTTATGCGATATGATTTCATCAAAAGGCTCAGGACTAACATCCTTCAATATTATTCGGGAGTATTCGTTTTGGGCATAAAGGCATATTTCTAAATATTTTTTGATGCTATTTAATAGATGCTTTTTTTTAAAAAAAACACTGGTACAAATAAGATGCGATTCATTAAAACAGTTTGAATCGTTAATGGATTTGAATACTTTTTCTGCTCCATTAGAATGATCAGAAATAAGCATGGATACGTGCTTATCTTTTAAAACAGTCATCTTTAGTTGTATAGCAAATATTAACTGATAATAAGTGTTAGAAATAATTAGATATCTCATTCTTCTCATATAATAAATAATACTTAACTGTTTTTAGAGGTTAATATAGCGTTTATCAAAAAGAAACAATCTAAGCTTGCAATTTACATAACGTAAAGAGCAAATGCGATTAGATTTTGATAGGGCATAATTGTTCTGTAATGTTGCATATCTAAATGTCTATGCTTGAAATATTTAATGCAATTTTTTTCAAAAGTAAATATAGTTTCGGGGAAATCAAATAAATATATGACAAGAGCTTTTGAAATCCTTTAATCTCTTTTTTGCATATTTTAAACAATTGTTTTGATTGATTAAATAAGTCACGGTATTCTTTTTCCTTGTTCCATGACATGTCAGAAACTATTACTCGAAGGCTACGAAACTCACCTGCTATTGCAAAGATAAACAGCTCAGTGCCTTTGTATCTTTCACTTCTATTATGTGTCGCTGTCAGATAGTCTTTTGCTTTTGTGCCTTTGTTATTAAATGTAATAGAGTTTTGCCTTATTCTGTAATTATAGAATGTTTTATCCGTAAATGATACTAAAGTCGTTTTTTCGCCTATCAAATGCATTATCTTAAGGTCTTCAAACATTTCGCCGTTAGGGAACCTGATTATTTCAAAAAGCGATGCTTTATAAAGCTTATTACAAGAATATGATTTAACTGTTCCGCATAGCAAGGCTTTGAGATACTCCGAACTGCTCAATTGCTTATTTCCGTAAGATTCCATTCTGTTTTCTAAACCGAATTTTTTTACTCCGCAGACCGCCAAACTTGCGTGATATTCTTCGATTGATTTAAGTAGTTCTTCAAAAAAGTTCATTTCTATATAATCATCGCTGTCAACGAATCCGATATATTCACCTGTTGCCACATCAAGACCTGCGTTTCTTGCGGCTGAAAGCCCCCCATTTTCCTGATGGATTACTTTTATTCTTGAATCCTTTTTGGCATATTCATCGCAGATTTTACCACAATTATCCGGTGATCCGTCATCAACAAGAATTATTTCGAGTTTTTTATAAGATTGGTTTACTATACTATCAAGACACTCAATAATATATTGTTCGACATTATATATGGGAACTATTACCGATATTTTTTTATTACTCAATAAATCTGCCTCACTTCAAATGTCTGTATTTTAACACTCCATTAACTGTGTACCAAATCATATAATAAGCCGACGCAAACGGATTTAATCCAATATATTTGTAGGTTTTCCAATTCATCACAGCGGATTTGAGCTTATTGCCTGATTTGGAGTTCTCTGACACGCGATAAATTATGAGCGGCTCGTTTACCGCACAGGCTGTAATTCCGGCTTTTAACACATTCAGCCAAACTGCAAAATCTTCATGCATTTCATCACCGATTGCATATCCATTGGTGTAGAGTTGCTTTTTAACTAAAGCTGAAGAATTAGTTATTACATTTTGCTTTAAGAGCTTTTTATAATGGACTTGCTGCGGAACTTTCATTTCCCAATCCAGAGGTGTTCCGTCAGCTTTTATATATTTCACGCCTGTGAATATCAAATCCGCATTTCTGTCTAGCTGCAATTCGATTTGTTTTTCAAGTTTCTCAGGCATCCAGGCATCGTCGCTGTCAAGAATTGCAATCCAGTCGCCCGAGCAGTTTTTCAATGCTTCAAGTCTTGTAAGAGAAACACCGAGGTTTTCTGCGTTTGAAATTAGTTTAACGCGGCTGTCTTTATCCGTATAGGACTTGATTATGTTTTCTGTGTTATCTTTGGAGCAATCGTTGACAACCAGTAGTTCCCAGTTTTGATATGTCTGATTAATAACCGAGTCTATAGCAAATCCAATGGTTTTCTCCGCGTTATACGCCGCCATGATTATGCTTATCAGGCCGAAGCTTTCGACACTTTTCTCCATTACTCCGCCCCTTTTCTTGTCAGCACCGTCAGTGCTGTTCTCAGCACGCACAGGAAATCGAGATAGACCGAGAAATTGCGGATATAGTAGTATTCAAGCTCGAGGCGCTCGCGGTAGGAGATATTTGACCTGCCGTTGCAGCCCCACCAGCCCGTGATACCGGGCTTTACCTGCTGATAAATCTTCATTCCGCCGTGCGCTTCGAGTTCGCCCTCAACCAGCGGGCGCGGGCCGACTACCGACATATCGCCTTTTAGAACGTTTATCAGCTGAGGCAGCTCGTCAATCGAAGTTTTCCTGAGAAATCTGCCGATTTTGGTTATGCGCGGATCATCGGCAAGCTTCTGGTTCGCTTCCCATTCTGTGCGGTATTTTTCATCCTTGAGCAGCTCTTTCAGCTTTTCATCCGCGTCGGGTATCATCGTGCGGAATTTGTATATTTTTATCGGCTTGCCGTTTTTGCCGATTCTGCTTTGCCTGTAAATGATTTTTGCCCTGTCGCCCGTGAGCAGATAAGCCAGCTTGATTACGGCCGTGAACGGCAGCAGGATTATCATTCCGATGAGCCCTGCGAGGATGTCAATCACGCGCTTCACGCCGAGATAAACCGTCTGCCCCTGCGTGAATTCATATTTGCCGACTCCGAGTGTGTTATAAACGCCGACCGAGTCAATCGCGTAATTCTCCGAGGTGAAGCCGAGCATCGGCTCAAGCGAAAAATGAAGCGGAATATCGTTCTTGATAAGTTTATCATAAACCGCGGGCGGAATAATATCGGGATTTACCGCAATCAGAACCTCGTCGATTGCGTTTTCAGCCGCGAATGCGGGAATATTATAAATTCCGCGAAACGTCTTGATTCCTTCGGGTATACCGCATTCGCCTTCTCCGTCGATGCAGACCGCTTTCAGCTCGAATTCATCGGAATCGCCTGCGATTGCATCGGAGATAATTTCGCCTGCGCCGTTTGCGGGAGCGACTATCATCAGCGCGGTTTTCTTTGCGTTCAGCGGACGGATTTTCTTCGATTTTATCAGCCATTTCCAAAGGCATTTCAGCAGGAGCGACAGCGCGAAATAGAAGACGAACATCATCAGAACCGTCTGCCGCGAAAAGACCGTGCCTATTTTGAAAATGTAGAATAAAACCGATGCCGCCACGAGGTTGTAGAAGGTGAGAATCAGGCTCCTGAGGATTTCCTCATAATACGGGCGCGTGAGAATGTGCAGATAGGGATTGGAGAAAAGGCAGATAACAATCTGGACCAGCGCGATAATCAGAATCAGCGGCATCCATGTATCGCTTTTCAGAAATCCGAAATCGCCGAATTTTATGCGGTAGGAGAGGGCAAACGAAACGAGCAGAGTGATAAGATCGATAAGCAAAAAGTCCAGATGCTTCGTCATGCCGTTATCTTTGCGCGCGCTCATTTTCCCACCTCCGTCATATTTGTCTTTTTATTATACTATATTATTAATAATAAATCAATAGGGGAATATAAATGCAGAAGAGCGGTCGGTGGTTGGCAATTAAAAAGCTTATGTTTTCACTACATAAATCAAAAATCCTATTGTATTTCAATATGTTTTTGTGATAAAATAAATTATAAATTTTTTCAGGAGGAAGAATTATGAAGAATATTAAAAAAGCAATATCCCTTATTCTCTCGCTGATGCTCGTACTCGGTTCGTTCGGCGTTCTGACCGCGTATGCGAATGCATCGCTGGAATGGGATGAATTGACGGGAACTCTTTCCATACATAGCAACGGCAACATCACCCGCGAAATGGTTGAAGAAGCCGTTGGTGATAAAACCAATATCAAAAAGGTAATTATGGGAAATGGTATCACAGAGATAGGCGACGCTGCTTTCATGGGCTGCACAAATCTGGAGTATATCGAACTTTCGGAAAATATCACAAATATCGGTTTTCGAGCCTTTTGTGACTGCACAAGTCTTCAGTCAGTAATCATACCGTCCGGAGTTGAAGTCATTGATGAGCAAGCTTTCATAGCCTGCACGAGTCTTAAATCCGTCACTTTTCCTGCCAATCTTTCTGAAATAGGCCGCAGAGCGTTTTTCAACTGCCCTTCACTTGAATCATTGGATCTTCCCTCAGGCATCACTTCAATCGACTCGGAAGCTTTTGGCCTTTGCAGGGGCTTAAAAAGCGTCGTGATTCCGCCGAGCATATCCGGCTCCGCGTCGGAATCGGGAGCATCATATTCAATCGGTGACGATGCTTTCTGGAGCTGCTCCAATCTGGAGAAATTCTATGTTCCCGCTTTGCCGGATGTTGATTATTCTCAGGAGTATAGCAGAATTCTTCCTTATTCGTCGCCGGTTATGTTCGTTTACAGTATAAGCGGCTCGAACGCAGCTATCACCAATGCTGTCGGCAAAAGCGATCTGAAATGTATTGATATTTTCAATAGGATCCTATGGCTGAATGTCAGTTCCATATCTGCGGGTGCGTTCAGTTCATATAGTGAAATGACCACCGCTTTTGTTCCGTGTAATCCTGCGGATAATGCTTTCCCTGCTTCAACCGTGATATTTGTCAACGGCGGCGAGTCTCTCAGAGGAAATGTCAATACAACAGGGATAACAATACCCGCGAGCGTCGCCTCAGTAGCCGAGGGCGCTTTTAAGGGATTGGAAAATCTCGCCACTGTAGAAGTTGAATCGGGCAACGCGTCGCTTGTTTCGGTTGACAATGTCCTTTATACCAAAGATATAAACGGCAATCCGGAAACCCTCATCGGTTATCCGCAGCAGAAAACCAACATTGAACAATACAGTGTTCCCGCAGGCGTATCGGCTATCGGCGCCGGTGCTTTTTATAACTGTGACGCATTGAAAAAGATAACCATCCCTGCAAGCGTATCTTCAATAGGCGAGCGCGCGTTTGAGAATTGCGACAATCTTGAGCTTGTTGAAGTGAACTCTGCCAACAATAATTACGTCTGCGTTGACGGAGTGCTTTATACCAAGGATAATAACGGCAATCCGAAAGAGCTGGTATATTATCCCCCGAAAAAAACAGATGCTTCATTTGTTATTCCCGCAGGCGTAACCGCGATAAATGATTACGCTTTTGAAGACTGTGCAAATCTGGAAACTGTCGAGATTCCTTCGACAGTAACAACCATCGGCGCATCGGCTTTTGTCGGCACCTCGATTAAGCAGGTTTCCATTCCCGACAGCGTCACAAGCATAGGCGATTCGGCTTTTGCGGGCCTGATGAATGTCATATACAGCGAAAATATGACTGCTTCCGGCTCACCCTGGGGCGCGAAGTTTGTTAATAAGTATTATGAAGCACCGTTGGTTTATGAAAGCGATGCAAAGCAGTCAGTGATTTACTGCGAACCGGATGCCGTATCGGTTACGATCCCCGCTTCGGTAAGCACCATATCCTCCGGAGCGTTCGCTGAATGCACCGGTCTGACCGATGTATTTCTGCCTGCAGAATTCACAAACAGCGGCACAGGTTCGGGCACAGGAACCGGAACGGGCACCGGTACTGGTACAGGCACAGGCACTGGCACAGGCTCGGATATAGGCGTTGTCGGTCCTGTCGACCCCGGCACGACATCCGGAGTTTCATTCTCTGAAAGCACGAATGTCTGGAGATATTCTGTCGCAGCCGGAGCTGAAACCTCTGCCGACGGCCTGATTCACACTGTAATATCCGGCAGAGACCAGGGCGAAGCAACCTCTGTTTCATACGACGCAATGGGCGATGAATACTTTATCGATTCTGTTGAAGTTATCGGCGTTGAATACATAGCTCCTGTCCTTGTTTACACCGTCATCCTTGACCCGGGCGAGGGCAGCGGCGAGCCGATAGTTTTCCGCTCATCGGACCAGACCGAATTCCCGAACTGGCATGAATCAGAGAATCTTCATTTCTATCTTGAAGATGACGGCAGTATGGGCTTTAGACTTCCTTATGGTTATTGCCCTGATACTTTTATTGCGCCTGAAAATTACGTCTTTGATAAATGGAGCGAAGATTATGTTTATCACACTCTCTCCTCAACGAATACGGTAATTACTGCGCTGTGGAAAGCATTACCTGCTAATTACAGCCTTTCTCCCTCTGAATATACAATTGAAAACAGCGGATATACCGATATAACCTGCTCATTTGATTCGCTTTATTTAGGATCTGTTACCAATCAACATGGAAGCGTTCAAGAAGCATGGTCCATTGGTTTCTTTATAAACGGCGGCACTCTGACCGACGGCAACGGCAACAGTATTCCTTTCCTGGTAGATGCGCAATGGCATTTCGGCGCGTCTGACAGAACGTCTACAGGTAACTCTTATTCTTCACCGGAAGATACATTTATAATGTCCGTGTGGATTGATCCCGAAGTCTATAATTCCGCTGCACCCGGCACCTATACGGGCGAACTTGTTTATGACAGCGAGTGGAATGAAGGAGCTGCACAAGGCGAATCCGGCTCAATCGTTCTTACTCTCGTCATACCCGAGCCTGCTTATGTTGTCACCCTTGACCCGGGCGAGGGCAGCGGCGAGCCGATAGTTTACCGCTCATCGGACCAGACCGAATTTCCGAACTGGAGATATGCCGAGGACCTTCATTTTTATCTCGAAGATGACGGCAGAATGGGCTTTAAAATGACTGATGATTACTGCCCCGATACTTTTATCGCTCCCGAAGGCTATGAGTTCGACAGAATGAGCGATGCTGTCAGGTATAATATTCTCTCATCAACCAATACGGTGTTTACTGCGCTGTGGAAAGCAATAC
>JAFZOE010000215.1 GCA_017552845.1 Clostridia bacterium | reverse complement strand
TATCGCGAGTCCGAATGTAATGCATTATCCGCAGAGTAAAAAATGTCTCGAAGCGGGTAAGCATGTCATCTGTGAAAAGCCGGTAACTGTCACCCCGGACCAGTATGAGGATTGCAAAAAGCTTGCCGATGAAAAAGGGCTTATTTATCTTGAAGCAATAATGTATATGCATACCCCGGCAAGAGAAGTCCTTCGCGATAATATCAAAAAAATCGGCAGAATCACTAGCGCCCATTTTGATTTTTCGCAGCTCTCGTCAAAATATCCAGCATATCTTCGCGGCGAGAATCCGAATATTTTCAATCCGGTGATGGCGACAGGCTCTCTTATGGACCTTGGCATTTACTGCGTATATCCCGCGGTCGATTTATTCGGAATTCCGGATAGAATTACTGCCGACGCCGTGTTTTTAGACAGCGGAGCGGATGCTTCGGGCTCAGTTTCGTTCAATTACGGTGACAAGTTGATTACCTTTACACACTCGAAAACGGGTCAGGATTATTCCGGCTCTGAAATCTTCGGCGATGAAGGCACAATTCACATAGAATCCATCTCAAAACTGATAAATGTCTTTTTATATAATATAAATAGGGAAAAAGAGCTGATTATTCCCGAATATTCCAAGCCGGAGCTTATGGGATTTGAGGCCGCTGAATTTGAAAAATTCATTAGAAATTCCGCAGATGATAAATACAAATTGTCAAGCAAAACAGCTTTACAGGTCTGCAGACTGATGTCTGAGATAAGAGACAAGGCAAATATACATTTTGGAGGAGAAAAAGCATGATTGAGTATTATAAATCGCATCCCGCGCTGGCGGTTCTGATGGCCGCGCTGATAATTTTTGCAGTCATCGTTTTTATAAAGGCGGTTGTTTCGAGCGAAAAGCGAGCGAAGAAGAATCAGGAGATAATCAAAAAGCTTGAAGCCGATAAAAAGCTCAGAGAAAAGTTTACTACTCTCACGGCGGAACTCATTTCATCGGCTGATTCTGTTGAGCTTTTCAGAGGTGTGGGTTTCGCTCTTCAGAAAAGAGTAGCGGATAAATCAGATATGAATGCCGAATTCGATTTGCTGACCGATGGGCAGAAGTGTGTCTATTCGATGCTCGTTCTTGCCGATGAATCGGAGAAAGCGCTCAGCGATTTCTTCAGGGCAAACGGCAGACCGCTGACCGATTACGCATTAAAGGCATCTGAAATCATCGGTGCGGAATTCGCAGAAACGGTTAAATTCGAATATGACGCCTATGATTCCGATAACGAGGAAGTTTCCTGCATCCCTGCCGAAATCACCGAAGCAGATAAAAAAGCGGCGCCGTTCATTTCCGACGGCACCGTATCAAAGCTTATGGGTGAATATATCAAGGCGAATCCTGCCGAGTTTATATAATCGCCTTGTAAATGTCTCCTTTTTTATATCCGCTTTCCCTGGCCGCGATTTTTGCGGCCTCGGTTTTGCTTTCACCGCTCCCGACTAAGTCGAGAGCGTATTTTATTGCTTCCTCGAGAGTCATTGAACCTGATTCACTCTTATCTTTACCTGCAATTATAAGCACTATCTCGCCTTTGAGTGAATTATCAGCATATTTTGCGGCGGCTGAAACCAGATCTGTTTTGATTACTTCCTCGTGAATTTTGGTTATTTCCCTGACTATTGCGAGCTCCCTCTTGCCGAGCGCATCGGCAAGGTCCGCGAGAGTCTTTGAAAGCTTATGCGGTGCTTCATAAAAGATAATTGTTCTCTCCTCGTTTGCGAGAAATGAGAAAAGTTCCTTCCGCTCCTTTTTATCCGCGGGCGGAAAGCCCTCAAATACAAACCGCCTTGACGGCATTCCCGAAATCGCGAGCGCAGTGGTAAATGCGCAGGGACCGGGCACGGATTCCACCTGAATTCCGTTTTCAATGCAAAGCTTTACCAGATCTTCTCCGGGATCCGAAATTGCAGGCATTCCCGCATCTGTGACGAGCGCACAGTTTTCACCCGAGAGAATTCTTTCAATTATATACGGCCCTTTTTCGAATTTGTTATGCTCGAAGTAGCTTATCAGAGTATTCTTTATCTCAAAATGATTCAGCAGCTTCATCGTGACTCTTGTATCCTCCGCCGCTATGAAATCGCACGTTTCAAGCGCTTCAAGCGCGCGCGGGGAGAGATCGCCGAGATTGCCTATCGGAGTGCCTACCACATAGAGTTTTCCGCTCATTTTATCACCTCTGTTCAAGCAGGTAATCTTTATATATTTCTTTCATTTCTTTACTGTATTCATTGCCCTCGCCGTAAACGAAAAGCTCGCTCTCGACCGTCAACCCGCTCTTTCCGCCCCTTCTGGCTTCAACCAGCACCAGCCAGGGTCTGTTTCCGGGTCGTTTCGCCACAAACCTGATTCTCTTCGGCTCGATTTTTGCCTTCTGCATAGAAACGAATAATTCGCACATTCTCTCCGGTCTTATGCACATACAAAGGCGTCCGCCGAAATTCAGTATATATGAGGCCGAGGCGCATATATCGTCAAAATCGCACATCGTGCCGTGTCTCGCGATTTTATCGGCTTCGCCGGAGCTGATTATTCCCGCGCCCTCGGCAGTATATGGCGGATTCATCGTTACAACATTTACACTGCCGGCGGGAATAATGCCTTTGAGTTCCCTTAAATCTTTATTTATTACTTCAATCTTTTTTCCGAGATTATTTAACTCAACAGCCGCTTTTGCCTGAGCAGACGCCTTTTCGCTTATCTCGACTGCATATATCTTATTAACCTCGTCTTTGCACCAGAGCAGGGGAATGATTCCGCAGCCCGTGCCGAGATCGCAGCAGATATCCTTTGCCCGTATCTGCGCAAAGTCCGCAAGCAGCACGGCATCTGTTCCGAATGTGTGTTCATCGGAGACAAGTGCGGTAATACCGGAGCCGAGATACTCTCTTCTGAATTCTTCCATATTATCACCGCTTATATTATATCATCATATCGGCAAATTGCAAATAATTTCAGGTTGTATTTTCTTTTAATATGATATATAATAAAATATCATTTACTTAATCATTAAAAACGGAGGTGCATCTATGAGCGCGGATAACAGGCTCGGTAAGGGCAGAAAAATCGCGAGTATAATTCTCGGCGCGCTTGTCTGCGGTTTTATGTGGAGAGTCCGCGGTGAGCACGGCTTCGGTTCCGCATGGGGACTTGCCGGCGTATTTTCCGTCATGACACTGCTCATCTTCGCATTCTACGGCAACAGGGCAAAAATCAAATATGAGCTCCTGCCTCTCGGATGCATCACCGCTTTTCTCGCGACTCCCGCCTGGGGAGTAGTTAACGGCCTCGCCGGCGGATATATGAGAAGCGGAGCGGCGTCGCCCGAAACAGGCGATGAACTTCAGTATGTCGTCAACGGTTATCACGGCCTGATTATGCTCCTGCTGACAGGTTTCGCTCTCGTCTGCCTTTACGGAATCTTTACCGGCACGCTGTTTTCCGATAAAGAATATAAGTTCTATCATTACGTAATCTATGCCGCAGTTTTCCTTGCCTTTGTTTATATCGCAAAGGCCACTTATGCTCATTAT
>JAFZOE010000214.1 GCA_017552845.1 Clostridia bacterium | reverse complement strand
TTTACAATGCCTGTGACCGTCACAACCTTCGGCGGTTACAGCTTCGCCGTATTTCCCGCAAATCTGCTGGTAGTTCCGGTTGCCGAAATCTGCATGATAACTTCCGCTTTCGGCACGGTTCTCGGTCTGATATCGCTTCATATACCTAATTTTTTTGCGTTCGCAGGCGGTCTTTGCGCGAAACTGATACTGAGAATTGCGGATATACTGTCATCTCTTAGATTCCTTCGTCTGTCGGTCGGATACACCGACGCCTGTCTGATTCTTGCGGCGGTATTTGTATTCCTCGCCCTTGCGGCATTTATGGCTTATTCCGGCAGGAAGGTCTTTCCGCTCGCGGGCTGGCTCGCGGCGGGTATATTCGTGCTTTCATCAATATTCTTCGCATTTTCCGATTCGCTTGATACAACGCTCACTGTGTTTGATACGGGCAGCGGAAGCGCCGCATATCTCAGAAGCGGTGACGACTGCATATTGCTCGGATGCGGCGGAGATATTTTTGACGGCGCATACAATATTAAAAAGACGCTCAATGATTATTCAAATGAGACAGACGCGGTGATACTGCCCGAAGACAGCTCCGATTATAATTCATATCTGCGCGATGTAGTTGAATTCCTGCAGGATGCCGATATTTATTGCTCCGAGCCCGGCTATGCCCTGGAGCTTGCTTTTCCCGAGAATAAGATTATTGCCCCGCAGGCATCGTTCAATTCAGGAGAAATCAAGGTTACTCCCTGCAACGACATTTCGGGAAATACCGCATACATAATTGAAACGAAAGATCTGAATATCCTCTGGGTCTGCGATCCCGGGATTGATTTTGCAGCTCTGCCGCAGAACGCGAAAAAGTGTGACGTGATGCTCTGCAGGGCCGGCAGTCCCGACGGTTTTGCGTTTGAAGGTCTGAAACTCGCCGTTATTCAGGCGGAAGAGGGCAGGGGATACGCGGCTCAGGAAGAGCTTGCGGATAAAGGAATAAACGCGGCGGCAACCGCAGGCTGCGGAGACATAGTTATAACCGCCGATGACCATAATATAAAAGCCGTGAGAAGGTGAATTATGCCCGAAATCAATGAGAGCGAGCTCAAGCTCAGAATAAAAGAAAACCCCGCAGGCGCATATCTGCTCTGCGGAGATGAAACATATCTTGTTAAATTCTATACCCAGCAACTTATCAAGGCAACGGTTGACGAGTCTTTTGCTGAATTCAATCTGCATACCTTCGAATGCGAGGATACGGATTTATCGGAGATTTACGATGCCTCCCTCTCAATTCCTATGATGGCGGCAAGTAAATGCGTGGTCGTAAAGGATTATCCGGTAAAGGATGCTACCGATAAAGATTTTTCCGCTCTCGAAGAGCTTCTCAAGGAGAACCCGCCCGATAACTGCCTGATTTTTACCTATCCGACTCAGCAGCCCAAGCCCAATGAAATCAAGAAGCTAGCAGGCCTTTTCAGCGCATACGGCTATGTTCTCAAAGCAAACAAACTTACCCCGGCGGAGCTAGTGAAGGTCGTTGAAAAAGGCGCAAAAAAGCGCGGGAAAGCCTTTGATAAGGGCGTCGCCTCATATCTTGTAGGCAATGTCGGCGATGATCTTAATCTTCTCGGAAACGAGCTTGAAAAAGTCTGCGCTTATGCGGGCGAAGTAATCAAGAAATCGGATGTTGACGCCGTTTGCGTGAGGTCTCTTGATGCAAATGCCGTGTTTATGGTTATGGATCTTGCGAGAGGGAGCTTCGAAAAAGCATTCCTCACTCTTTCAAAGCTGTTTGAACTGCGCGAGGATGAGTATATGATTCTCGGCGCGGTCATAGCGCAGTATGCCTTTATTTACAGGGCTAAAGCCGCATCCTCGGCAGGCAAAAGCAACGGCGAACTGATTGCGGCTTATGAGAGCTACAAGGGCAGGGAAAAGAGACTGAATACGGCGGCTCAGATGGCTAAGAATATGTCTTTTGCGCAGATAACCGCATGCATGGAAATCCTTGCCGATGCCGATAATCAGATGAAAAGCACGCAGAATGACAAGCGTCAGCTGCTCGAAGAAACCTTCGTCAAATTAGCGAGAGTGAAGAATCAATGATTAAGATAAAACAGGCGGTCATTGTTGAGGGAAAATACGATAAAATCAAGCTTTCCTCGATAATCGACGCCCCGATTATATGCACCGACGGATTCGGTATTTTCAAGGATAAAGAGCTTCAGCGCATGATAAGAATGCTTGCCGAAAAGGACGGGATTCTTGTGCTGACCGACAGCGACTCCGCCGGCTTCAAAATAAGGAACTTTATCGGCTCAACCGTCGATAAAAAGTATATAAAACACGCTTATATTCCCGATATCGCAGGCAAGGAAAAGAGAAAGACAGAGCCCTCGAAGGAGGGCAAACTCGGCGTTGAAGGGATGCCCGAAAGCGTTATAATGCAGGCACTTGAGAGGGCAGGAGTTCTCTGCGAAAAAGTTGATGAACCTGCCAGAAAAATCACTAAGCAGGATCTGTATGAACTCGGCTTCAGCGGCAGAGCGGACAGCGCCGAAAAACGCCGACTCCTGCTTAAATACTATAATTTGCCGTCAAGACTTACGGCAAATTCGCTGGTTCAGGTGCTGAATTTTATCACCGATTACGATTCATTTATCGCCGATATTGAAAGAACGGAGGGATTCACATGCTCAGAATAGGGCAGGGATATGATGTTCACCGCCTTGCCGAAGGCAGAAAGCTTATTGTCGGCGGCGTTGAGATTCCCTATGAAAAAGGTCTGCTCGGCCACTCGGACGCGGATGTGCTTCTCCACGCCGTTATGGATTCCCTTCTCGGTGCGGCGGCTCTCGGAGACATAGGCTGCCTTTTTCCCGATACGGATGAAAAATATGCAGGCGCTGACAGCCTCGTTCTGCTTGAGGAAACGGTGAAACATCTTGAAAATAACGGCTTCAGACCCGTTAATATCGATTCAACGATTATCGCCCAGGCTCCGAAAATGAAGGATTATAGTCCTGCGATGAGAGTGAATATTGCCCGCGTCTGCTCGCTCGATATTTCGAGCGTCAGCGTGAAGGCAACGACCGAGGAAAAGCTCGGATTTACGGGAGAGGGTCTCGGAATTGCCGCTCAGGCTGTATCTCTGATTGAATCGTTTGATTAACTTTTTGTTAATTATTCCCTTTTGATTTGCAAACCCGGTCACAGTGTGATAATATAGTAAAAGAATTTTATTTTGTATCGGTCGGAAGGAACTCGGTATGCTGCTGAATATATTTACCGACTCAAGTTTTGTCGGTCAGTTCATTGAATTTATAGAAAAAGTGAGATCGCTGAAAATAGGTGTTATCGATATTCTCGATATCGCCCTTGTTGCGTTTGTCATCTACCATGCTCTTAAATTGGTGCGCGGATCCAAGGCAATTCAGCTTCTCAAGGGTATTCTTGTTCTGCTTTTTGCTTACGGCATTGCCTATTTCTTCGGCATGGAGACCAGCACCTATTTCTTCCGCTACATTTTCTCAAATATCTTCATTATTCTTATTGTTATATTCCAGCAGGAAATCCGCCAGATGATTGAACATCTCGGCAGAAGCAATGTCAAATCTCTCAGAAGCATATTCGGCAATTCGATTTCAGATGACCGCCAGGCGCTGACCAACGCCGTTGTCGAAATCTGCAAAGCGGTTCAGCGCATGAGCGACAGCAAGACAGGCGCTCTGATTGTATTTGAAAAGCAGACGCTTCCCAAGGAAGTTACCGATACGGGTATTGAAGTAAACGCCGACGTAACCCATGAACTTATCGGCAACGTTTTCTTCCCGAATTCGCCGCTTCATGACGGCGCCGCGCTTATCAGGGACGGCAGGCTCTATAAAGCCGGCTGCGTGCTCCCGAACACCAGAAAAGACGATGTTTCAAGCGATCTCGGCACCAGGCACCGCGCCGCTATCGGCATGAGCGAGGAGTCTGACGCTCTCGTGGTCGTCGTCTCCGAGGAGACGGGGCAGATTTCGGTTGCCACAAAGGGCAATCTCGAGAGAGATTTCAATGAAGCGACTCTTCGCGATGTCGTGCTCGATTATATGTCCGATGAGGATGAAGCGGTGCAGAACGGCAAGGGCTTTTTCTCAAAATTATTCAAAAAGGGTGGTAAGAAATGAAAAACGGAAATATCTTCACCCGGATTCTGAATAACAATAAATCTCTCGCTGTCGCGTCCGTCATAATTGCGGCGATTATCTGGGTTTTCATTTCGGTCGAAAAGAGCCCGGAAACGACAGCAGTCATAAAGAATATTCCGATTGAAATAGGCGGCGAATCCCTTGAAACACTCGGACTTGATAGCTACGGCGAGAACGGCCTGAGCGCGAGCGTGACCGTCCGCGGCAGGAACTACATTGTTGAGGATAAGAATATCTCTTCGAAGATTGCGGTTTCTGCCGATACCAGCTCGGTCGTGAATCCCGGCAACTATACGCTCCGCCTTGATGCGCGCTCAACCGACAGCCGCGCGGATTTTGAAATCGTTTCCGTTGAGCCTGCAACTCTCTCGGTTTATTTCGATGTGCCCGTAACAGACCGCGAATTCATCATTGAGCCTTTTATCCAGAGTGATGGCGCAATTATCGAATCGGGCTATGAGGCCGGTAACGCCATTATCGATTCCGCATCCGCCAAGGTCAAGGTTTCCGGGCCTGTCAGCGAGGTCAATAAAATCACCAAAATCATTGCAAATGTAAAGATAGATTCGCCTCTCACCCGCAACGGAAGCTTCGAGACGGAATTCACTCCCGTCACCTCAGACGGCAGCACTCTCAATTATGTTACCTACAACCGTGATACCAAGGTCACGGTCAAGATACCCGTATATAAAATCGAAACTCTTGATACGGCAGTAAGCTATACCAACAGGCCTTCGGAATACATTGAAAATCCCGATTTCAGGGTTGAGATAACCCCCTCGCGCGTAAAAGTCGGTCTTAACAGCAATGTCGCCGACAGTGTTGATTCCCTGGCGGTCAAAACCGTTGATTTTTCCGAGCTTAAGCCCGGCGTTAACGAATTTACGGTTACCGTTCAGGATGTTGAAAAAGCCAACAGCTGCTTGATTCTCGATAATGTGGGCGAATTTAAGATTAAAGTCACGGTTGACGGCATGGAGCAGAGGACACTCTCCGCGCCTGCAAACATTGATTACAACACCAATAACGGCTCGGTCGTTCCCGAGTCGGTCATCCCCGATTTTGATTCGGTTGAGGTTGTCGGTCCGGCATCGGTCGTTGAAAACCTGACTGCTGATGATATCCATCTGGTCGCCGATTTAAGCAAAATCAAGGAAGGGGACAAGGGCTTCATCACCGTGCCCGTCGTCTGCGAAAACAATGATTCCTACTGGATTTACGGCGAATATACCGCAAACGCAGAGATTAAATAATTCATATCATTAAATTTTGACCCGCAGGGCATTTGCTCTGCGGGATTTCTTTATATAAATTTTAAAATTTATTTATAAAATATATTGAATTGAGAATATTGCTTATGTTATAATACAATGAAACTATTATGGGATAATAGGAGGCGAATGAAATGAAAAAGCGTATCACTGCCGTTGTCGCTCTGATTTTTGCGGCTTCTTTCGTCCTGTCCTCCTGCAGTTCGCCCAATCTTATCGCGAGTGTCGATTCCCTGCTGACCCCACCTCTCTATTATTCCGAATACGAAGGTCTGGTTAAGGCTTTCAATTCATCTGTCGATACCGGCGTTGTTCTCTGCAACCCCACTCAGGGAGACCATCTCTCGGCCATCACGGTCAGCGATGTTGACGGAGACGGCGAGGAGGAGGGCATAGTTTTCTACCGCGACACTCTTCAGGAAAACACGGCTCACTTTTCCGTTTTCAAATGCACCGATGATGTGTGGAGCAAAAAATGCGATTTCAAGGGCTACGGCAACGAGGTCAGTTCGCTGACTCTGACCGACCTTGACGGAGACGGCATCGATGAGATAGTCACTATCTGGACTTTCTCGGGCATTGATTCCGGCAGCGTCTTTTCCGTCTGCTCGGCTAAGGATGCGTCTCTTGATTACGAGGAGCTTCTCTATGAGAGCTGCGAAATCGCAAAGACGATTGACCTTAACGGCGACGGCTGCGACGAAATCTTTTATATCGAGAGCGTCAAGGAAGATAATACCGTTACCCGCTCCGCAAAAGTGCTCGGGATTGAAAACGGGGAAATAGCTCAGACAGGCTCCGCTCCCGCCGATTCGCAGGTTATATCCTATGCTTCCTTCAAGGCGGAGAAAAATGATGAGCATTCGCCGATGAAGGTATATGTCGATGCAGTCAAGAGCAATAATATGATGATTACCGAAGTCTTCTACTTCGACGGCGAGTCGGGCGAGCTCGTGAATCCGTTTTATGATGAGGAGGAAGGTGGCAATGTCCTGACTCTCCGTTATGAGCAGATTCCCTGCGCCGATATAAATAACGACGGTATGATTGAGATACCGGTCCAGACAGTCTATACCGAGCCCGAGGATGAGGACGATGAGACTCTCTATATCACCGAGTGGATTTATTTTGAAGGCAGCAATCCTATGCTGAGCGTCAGCACCTTCGTCAATGTTGAGGATGGTTATCTTGTTAATCTCGGCACTCTCGGCAACAAGAAACTGTATATCCGTAAGCATAAGGGCGGCGACTGGGCAAGCTGGTCCGTCTATACCAAGAGCAGCACCTCGTTATTCGGCAATGTGCTGTTTACGATAATAAAAGTTCCCAAGGCAAGATGGGAAACGGATATGCTTGATTCCGGGCAGTATATAACAATCCTCAAGCAGCTTGATTCCGTTGTGTGCGTCAATATAAACGAAAACGGGCGCGCCGCAGGTCTCGACGAGGCAAAGATAAGAAAGATAGTCACAAGATTACCGTCATAAAGGGTGGATGAAATGAAAAGAGTTCTGATAGCTGAAGACGAAGCCGCCATAAGAGCATTCGTCGTAATAAATCTCAAAAGAGCCGGCTACGATGTAATCGAGGCGCAGGACGGCGCCGAGGCTCTCGAAATGTATGATGCCTGCGGCGGCGATATAGATGTTGCCGTGCTCGATGTCATGATGCCTAATGTCGACGGTCTGACCGTCTGCAAAACTTTAAGGGCAAAGAGCAACAATATCGGTATCATAATGCTTACCGCTAAGGCGCAGGAGGTTGATAAGGTTACCGGCCTTATGATGGGCGCCGATGACTATATGACCAAGCCCTTCTCTCCGACCGAGCTCGTCGCGAGAGTTGACGCCATCTACCGCAGGGTTGCGATAAGCCATACCGAGACTGCCAAGCCTTCGGATGAAATTGAACTCGGCGAATTCTCGCTGAATCTGCGCGCGAGACTTCTCTCTAAACGCGGTGCGGTAATCGAGCTCACTCAGGTTGAATTCCAGCTCATCGAATATTTCTTCACCCATCCGGGCGAGGCGCTCAGCAGGACCGATATCCTCACGAGAGTCTGGGGCCCCGAGTATTTCGGCGAAGAAAAGATAGTTGATGTAAATATAAGAAGACTGCGTATGAAGATTGAGGATGAGCCGTCCTCGCCGCGCCACCTGCTTACCATCTGGGGCGTCGGCTATAAATGGCAGGTCTAATGAAACAATAATCCGGGGGAAGAGAGGTGAAGGCAATGAAGTATATGAGCATAACCAAGCGCTGGTTTCTGACTGTCGCTTCCCTGGTATTTGCCGTTCTCGTTGCCGTTGCGTTCCTCGTCTATTCCCTCGTAATGAATTATTATTACGGAGCCGCGCGAATGACCGTCGAGGCAATGAATGCGGGCGAAATCAATTCGATATTCAGCCTTTACGGCGCGTCAAACTCCGGCTTCGAAGACGCCGCAAGAAACTATGCGGAGAATTTTCAGAATAAGGATAAGCTTGCGGTATGGGTTATCAACAGCAAGGGCAAGGTCATTGTCTCGTCAAACGGTTTTTCCATCAGCGACGATGTTTCGATGCCCGATTATTCCGATGCGCTCTCTTCTCCCGACGGAACCGCACGCTGGACCGGCGAGCTTCCCTCCGGCGAAAAGATAATGGCATATACCTGCACTTACCACTACAACAGCGGCGATTTCGGCGGAGCGCTCAGGTATATGGTCTCGATGGACGCCATCGATGCTCAGATGAGAATAGTCGCAGTAATTATTGCGAGCGTATTCATCATTATTTTCAGCTTCCTCATTGTTTCGGGAACTTTGTTCCTGCGCTCGATTACAAATCCGGTCAGGAATATCGGTGAAGCGGCAAAGAAAATTGCCGCCGGCGATTTCGAGGCGAATATCGACCATTATCCCTATAACGACGAAATCGGCGAGCTCTGCACAACCATAAACGAAATGGCGGATAAACTCGGCGAAACCGAACGCCTTAAAAACGATTTCATTTCCACAGTGTCTCACGAACTGAGAACTCCGCTGACCGCTATCAGAGGCTGGGGCGAAACTCTCCAGCAGATAGGCGACAGCGATCCCGCCATGACAAAGCGCGGTATGGATATTATAATCAGCGAGGCGACAAGGCTCAACGATATGGTCGAAGAGCTGCTCGATTTCTCGAGGATGAGCAGCGGCAGGATGAAGCTCAACCGCGAAAAGATAGATTTCCTTGCCGAGCTTGATGAGGTCGTATTCTCGTTC
The DNA here is from genome assembly GCA_017552845.1 of Clostridia bacterium. Taxonomy (GTDB): domain Bacteria; phylum Bacillota; class Clostridia; order Oscillospirales; family Acutalibacteraceae; genus CAG-177. The sequence continues at coordinate 10,918 of JAFZOE010000214.1, read as the reverse complement.
AAGGAGCGCTCAATCAGGGAGGGCATTGAAATCAACTATAATGTCCCGACCTTCCCCGCGCCCGGCACGGGCGACCCCGCAAGGATAAAGCAGGTATTTATCAATGTGCTCGACAACGCAATGAAATATACCGAGCAGGGCGGCAAAATCGGAGTCAGCGCAGAGATGCCTTCGCCGAGCGAGCTGATTGTCACGGTCACCGATACAGGCTGCGGTATAGCTCCCGAGGATCTGCCCCATATCAAAGAGAAGTTTTACAAAGCAAACAACACGGTCCGCGGTTCGGGTATCGGGCTTGCGGTCTGTGATGAAATAATGAATCTTCACGAAGGAAGACTCGATATAGACAGTGTTTACGGCAGCGGCACGACGGTCAGGCTGACCTTCCCGCTTGAGACTGCCGCAAAGGAGAAAGAAAATGAGTAAAGATAAAAAGAGCTGCCCCTATGTAGCAGTAGGCGGTCAGGCGCTTATGGAAGGTATCATGATGAGAGGCCCCGGAGGCACGGCCATGTCCTGCCGTATGCCGGACGGCTCCATTGATACCGAGATGAAGGAATTCAAGTCTCTTCGCAAAAAGTATAAGTTTCTGAATATTCCGATTGTCAGAGGCGTAATTGCATTCATCGAATCGATGGTTATGGGCTACAAGCTTCTTATGGAATCGGCGGAGAAGACCACGCTTGACGGCGCGGAGGATCCCGGCGAATCAAAGCTTGATAAATGGCTCAGCGAGCATTTCGGCCCCAAGATGATGGCTGTTATAGGAACGATAGCATCGGTGCTCGGCTTCGGCCTCGCATTTGTCCTCTTCATCTGGCTGCCTTCGTTCCTGTTTGACAAGGTCGTCTATAATCATATCGTTCACACCACAACGCTCAGACCTCTGTTTGAGGGAATTCTCAGGGTAATCATTTTTGTAGTGTATATGTTCATCACTTCAAAGATGAAGGAGATACACCGCGTTTATATGTATCACGGCGCGGAGCATAAGACCATCTTCTGCTTTGAACACGGTTATGAGCTGACTCCCGAAAACGTAATGAAGGAGAAACGCTTTCATCCGCGCTGCGGCACAAGCTTCATTTTCGTAACGATTATTCTCAGCATCCTTATTTCGTCAATTGTGGCGATAGTCTGGAAGGATATAACAAAGATACGCCCCGTATGGATTCTTGTGAAGCTTCTGCTTCTGCCTGTTATCATGGGCTTCGGTTTTGAATTCATACAGCTAGCGGGCAAATATCCCAATAAATTCACGATGGCTCTATCTGCCCCCGGTCTCGCGATGCAGAGAATCACGACTGCCGAGCCCGATGAGGCAATATGCGAGGTTGCCATTGCGGCCATGAACGCAGCGCTGACCGGCGAGGTCCCCGCAAAAGAGGAGCCTGCAGAGGAAGCGACTGAAGAAACACCGGAAGAGCCTTCTGAGGCTGAAGCAACAGATGACGCTCAGTGAACTTCAGCGCAAGGGAGCGCAGATGCTCTCAGAAGCAGGAATAGAAAACGCCGCCAATGAGGCTCGCTGGCTTCTTGAAAAAGATTCAGGACTCAGAAGCTCTGAACTGCTTCTTAAAGCAGACGAAACCGCAGATGGTGGCGTTGAAGAGAAATATATTTCTCATATCTCCGAAAGGATATCGGGCAGACCTCTTCAGTATATTCTCGGCTCATGGCAGTTTTACGGCAGGGACTTCCTTGTCGGCGAGGGTGTGCTTATTCCGAGACCGGAGACCGAGCAGCTGTGCGAAACGGCTCTTGATTTCATAAAGGATATTCCTTCACCCGCCGTAATCGATCTCTGCGCAGGCTCGGGATGCATAGGCCTGACGATAGCGAAAGAGCGGCCGGACAGCAGTGTGCTCCTTGTCGAAAAATACAACGACGCGCTTTTCTGGCTCAGAAAGAATAAAGAATTCCTCGGCGCGGATAACGCCGCAATACTTCAGGCGGATATCCTCAAAGCTGATGAGCTTATCCTGCCCCGCGCAGATTTGATAGTTACCAATCCGCCTTACATCCCCTCTGCGGAAATACCCGGCCTTCAGAGCGAAGTGCATTATGAACCCTCAACCGCGCTTGACGGCGGAGAGGACGGGGTGACATTCTACCGCGCAATCAGGGAAATATCCTCAAAGCTCGGCGGCTGCCCCGTCATTGCGGAGTGCGGAGAGAATCAGTCGGATGGATTAAACAGAATATTCGGCAGAGTAAAGATGATAAAAGACTTTGCCGGAATTGAAAGAATAATGGTTTATTCAGGAGAAGCAAATGATACTTGATTTATTCAGAAACGGTTTTTCATTGCAGACGCTTGTTAATCTGCTCGTCAGAGTATTCACCGTATTCTGCATTTTACCAATTCACGAATATGCGCATGCGTGGACCGCGACAAAGCTCGGCGACGATACGCCCCGCCTTCAGGGCAGGCTGTCGCTCAATCCTCTCGCGCATCTCGATATATTCGGCTCGCTGATGATTCTGCTCTGCGGATTCGGTTACGCGAAGCCCGTCGGAGTGAATCCCCGCAATTTCAAAAATCCAAAAGGCGGTATGGCGATTACGGCGCTCGCGGGTCCCGGCTCAAATCTTCTCATGTCGCTTATATTCGCCCTGCTCGCAAACTGCGTGAATATCGCCTATATGAATACGGGTGCGACAGTCGCTTCGGTTACGGTTCAGTTCTGCGCGATAGCGGCGCTTATCAATGTAAGCCTGGCGCTCTTTAATCTTATTCCGATTCCGCCGCTTGACGGCTCGAGAATTCTCAATGTCATTCTGCCGTCAAAGTATTATTTCCAGATTATGAAATATGAGCGCTTTATCGTAATCGGTATATTCGTTCTCATGGTCAGCGGAATTTTCTCAAGACCTTTCAGCGCTCTTTGCACAATCATAATGCGCCTTATCTTCACACTCGTCGGCCTGCCCTTCGGCAGTTACGCAGTTACAATTTAACGGGAGTTTTCAATTTGGAACAGATTCAGTATAAAATTGAAGTCTTTGAAGGTCCGATGGACCTGCTGCTTCAGTTGATAAGCAAAAAACAGGTCAGCATAAACGATGTTCCCATCCTCGAGCTCATTGAGCAGTATCTTGACTATGTCAGCAGGATGCAGGAGGAGGACCTCGATGTTTCGAGCGAATTCCTCGAGATGGCGGCGCGCCTGATATATATCAAGACTGTCTCGCTTCTGCCTGTCCGCGAGGAGGCGGAGAAGCTGGTCGAGGAGCTTCGCGGCGAGCTTATTGAATACCGCGACTGCAAGCTCGTTGCCGGTAAACTCCGCGAATCGACCGACGGTTTCGATTATATGATCCGCGAGCCCGAAAAGATAGAAGCCGATATGACCTATACCAGAATTCACGAGCCCTATGATATTTTCAAGGCGTATATCGCCGCTGTCGGCAAGGGCCTCAGACGCCTGCCGCCGCCCGTTGAGGCGTTCAGCGGAATAGTCGCCCATAAGATTGTGTCGGTTACCTCGAGAGTTCAGGTAATAATTGACAGATTCAGGAGCGGAAAGAAACAGAAGTTTTCGAGCTTTTTTGAAAAATCGGAATCCCGCTCCGAAATGGTTGCCACCTTCCTCGCTCTTTTGTCAATGGTGAAGGCGAAGCGAATCAGAGTGGACGGGGATTTTGAAAATCCCGATATAACCCTGCTTCAGGGAAGAGGGGAGGAACTTGAAATTGACGAATGATGAAACCAGAGCGGCGATAGAGGCGATACTTTTCGCTTCGGGTGAGCCGCTGGAAATAACAAGAATAGCCGAAGCGCTCGAGCTTGATGTCGAAACCGTGAGAGGATTTATCTTTGAAATCGGCGCATCGCTCGATTCAAGAAACAGCGGAATATGTCTTCTGCGCCTCGGCGACAAATATCAGCTCTGCTCAAGAACCGAATATGCTCCGCTTATCAGAGCGGTGCTCGATATCAAAAAGAATATACCGCTTTCGAATGCGGCGCTCGAGGTGCTCGCCGTCGTCGCATACAATCAACCGGTTACCAAGGCTTATGTCGAGCAGGTCAGAGGCGTTGACTGCTCGGGAGTTGTGAATACTCTCTGCCAGAAAGGGCTGCTCGAAGAGAGAGGCCGCCTCGATTTACCGGGCAGACCGCTACTTTACGGCACAACCCCGAACTTCCTCAGATGTTTCTGCCTCACCACCCTTGCAGACCTGCCCGAGCTTCCCGAGAAGCCCGCCGAAATGAGCCTTGCCGATACGGATGATGAAATAGACAGCACTCAGGGCGAGCAGATAAGGAACTTCTTCCAGGCCGAGCTCGAAAAAGCCGAGGCCGAGGAAGCGGGCGAAAATGAAACTCCGCCGGATGACGGCTCGGAAGAATAAACGGGAGGTGAAAAATTGCCGGCACTGTTAATTATTCTCGGCATCATTCTGATCTTCGTTTTGATACTGTCGGTTAAGGTCAAGGTGACGGTGCATTCCGAAGATGAAGTTTCCCTCTCGGTGAGCTGGCTTTTTCTGAAATTCAATATTCTTCCAAAACATGAGAAACCCGAAAAGAAGAAGAAAAAGAAGAAGCCCAAAAAGAAAAAAGAGAAGAAACCGGAAGAGGCCGGAGAAAAGAAAGATGAAAAAATCAAGGAGCCCAAGGATAATCCGCTTGTAACCTTCTATCACAATAACGGCGTTGAAGGCGTGGTTGACCTTGTCAAACGGCTCTCAATCTCCCTCAAGGGTATGTTCAGGCGCATCTACAGAGCCTTTACCATTGAGAATCTCGCAATATCCCTTCTGATAGCAGGCGGCGACAGCGCAGATACCGCTATCAAATACGCAAGGACCTGCTCGGTGTTTTTCCCCGCTGTCGGCTTTGTGGTCGATACTATGAGGGTTAAGAAATACTCGGTCGATGCAAATCCCGATTTTGCATTCGGGAGAAACGAAGCAAAGCTCCATGCGGTGATTTCAGTAATCCCGCGCAGGCTGATAAACGCATTTATTATAGTCGGCTTCAGCCTGATATTCAGAGTAGGAATTAAATTTCTCAAAGGGCTCAAAAAATCGCCCAAGGCAGAAATTAATGAAAAAATAAACCAGGAAAACGATGCCGCGGCTTCGGATTCCGAAAACTGAGAAAGGTGTAAAAAGAAATGAAAGACAAATCAGCAGCAGCAGACATTCTCGGCACTTCCATCGACAGAATCAAGGATCTCGTTAATGTGAATACCATTGTCGGCGATCCCATCCAGATCAGCGAATCCATCAAGATTATTCCCGTTTCAAAGGTCACTTACGGCTTTGCTTCGGGCGGCAGCGATTTCCCCAACAAGGGCAACAAGGAGCTCTTCGGCGGCGGCGGCGGAGCCGGCATTACCATCATCCCCGTTGCTTTCCTTGTAGTCAATAACGGCAGCGTATCAATCAGATATATCGATTCCGCCGAGGGTTCGGTAGAGAGAGTTATCGGCATGGTTCCCGATATCGTTGACAAGGCATCCGATGTCATTTCCCGCTTCAAGAATAAAGATGCGGATATGGCTATTGACGATGCCATTGCAGAGTATTCGGATAACAAGCCCGAGGCAGCCGAATAATCAACCGAGGTGAAAACCGTGCCGGATAACAAAGTGAGACTGCAGAAATTTCTCGCGGATGCGGGAGTGGCTTCAAGGCGCAAGAGCGAAGAGCTCATTGCGCAGGGCCTCGTGCGCGTCAATAACAGAACGGCGAAGATAGGCGACAGCGTCGATCCCCAAAAGGATACGGTCACAGTCAGCGGCAAGAGAGTGAATAAGGCGAAGAATCTCTATTACATTCTGCTCAACAAGCCCAGAGGATTTGTGACAACAACCGACGATGACCTGGGCCGCAAGTGCGTGACCGAGCTCGTCTCGGATATCAAGGCGCGCCTCTATCCCGTCGGGCGGCTTGACCGCGTTTCCGAGGGAGCGCTTCTGCTTACCAATGACGGCAATTTCGCAAATGCCATGATGCATCCCTCTCACCATGTTCCAAAGACCTACCGCGTGACCGTGCGCTCCGAAATAATGAAGAGCCAGGCGGAGAAGCTTGCTTCGGGCATTGAGCTCGACGGCAGGATGACAGCTCCGGCCGAGGTCAATATCCTTGAGAAGTCGGAGGGCAGGAGCGTAGTGGAGATTGTGCTCTATGAGGGACGCAACAGGCAGATCCGCCGCATGTGCGAGGCGATAGGCCTCGAGGTTTCAAGGCTCAAGAGAACTGCAATCGGCAGTGTCCGTCTCGGCACTCTGCCGGTCGGCAAATACCGCGAGCTTACCGAGAAGGAGGTTCATTCCCTTCTCGTGATTTCCGGCGCAGTCAAAGATAAAACGGAGTGATACCGATGATAAAGAGTATGACCGGATACGGCAGGCAGCAGGCCGCCGTTGACGGAATGAATATTACGGTTGAAATCAAGAGCGTCAACCACCGCTATTTTGAATTCAACTCGCGCCTTCCCCGCAATTACGGTTTTCTCGATGAAAAGCTCAAGAATTATTTCACGGGAAAGATTACCAGGGGCAAGACGGAATGCTATGTTTCAATAGAGGCGACCGAGGAGCCCGATATCGTCGTCGAGGTGAATGCCCCGCTCATCGGCAGCTATCTGAAAGCATATAAAGAAATCGAAGAGACCTTCTCTCTTGAAAACGATGTGAAGGTTTCCGATATAGTCAAAGCTCCCGACGCCCTGCTTATCCGCAAGCAGGAGGCGGACGAGGAGAGAATCTGGACCGCCGTAGAGCAGGTCGCGGGTGAAGCGCTCGAAAAGTTCCTCGCCATGCGCGAAAAAGAGGGCGAAAGGCTCAGAACCGATGTCAATTCCCGCCTCGATACAATTCTCGAGAGAGTCGCCTTCGTTGAGGAGCGTTCTCCCGAGACGGTCAAAGAATACAACGAGAAACTTCTTGCGCGTCTCAATGAGCTTCTCGGCGATGTTCATATCGATGAGCAGAGAATACTGACCGAGGCCGCTATATTCGCCGATAAGATTGCGGTTGCCGAGGAGACAGTCCGGCTTCGCAGTCATATAGACCAGATGCGCGTTTTCCTCGATTCCGATGAGGCAATCGGCAAAAAGATGGACTTCCTCGTTCAGGAGATGAACAGAGAGGCGAATACAATCGGCTCCAAGGCGAATGATGTCGAAATTGCGCGCACGGTTGTCGATATCAAGGCGGAGATAGAAAAGATCCGCGAGCAGATTCAGAATATTGAGTAGGGTGGTAAAGTGAAACTTATCAACATAGGCTATGGGAATATGGTCAATGCCGACAGAGTCGTTGCGGTTGTCAGCCCCGAATCCGCGCCGGTTAAGCGCATGATTCAGGAGGCGAAGGCTGCGGGCACGATAATCGACGCCACTCACGGCAGAAAGACAATGGCTGTCATAATAACCGACAGCGACCACATAATTCTTACCTATTTCCCGAGTGAAAAGGTTGCGGACCGTATTCACGATACCGATACCGGAGACGAGGAGGATTGAAATGGCAGATAAACAGGGAATTCTCATAGTCCTTTCGGGTCCTTCGGGAAGCGGTAAGGATACCGTGCTGAAAAGGCTTATCGAAAAGAACGACGATATCAAAGTCTCAATCTCGATGACGACCAGATCGATGCGCGAGGGCGAGATTGACGGCGCGGATTATTATTTTGTGACTACCGATTATTTCGAGAAGAAAATCGCGGACGGTGAAATGCTCGAATACGCGCAGTATGCCGGCAATTATTACGGCACGCCGAAGGCGCCCGTTGATGAAATGCTCAGGGCGGGCATAAACGTCGTACTCGAAATTGAGGTTCAGGGAGCGGAAAAAATCCGCAAGATATATCCCGACGCCGTTTCGGTATTTCTTATGCCCCCGTCAATTCCCGTGCTTGAGGAGCGCCTGCGCCTGAGAGGCACCGAGGATGACGAAGCGCTCTCCCACCGTTTGTTTATAGCGGAGCAGGAGATACGCAGGGCGGGCGAATTCAATTATATAGTCGTCAATGATTCAATTGACCGTGCGGTCAATGATTTTGAGACGGTCATCAGAGCGGAAAAAATGCGTTTTTCACGCAACAAGAATATAATCAGTGAGGTAATCAACAATGTTTAATCCCGATTTAAGCGGCGTTCTTCAGAATCATCTGAGCCGCTATTCACTTGTGACAGCAACTGCAAAGAGAGCCAGGGAAATTGCCGAGGAGGCAAATGAGGACGGCGAAATTCTTACCGAGAAGCCCGTTTCCCTTGCGCTTGACGAAATTCTTGACGGCGAATACGTTATCGTAGAGCCCGAGGAAATCAGAAATCTGTAATTGACATCTGCATCGGTGCAGAGCGGGGGTGAGTAAATGAAGTATGCAAAAGTTGCGGTCGAGGCCGCGAATTATTCCTTTGATACCGAGTTTACTTATATCATCCCCGGAGAGCTTACGGATAAGGTTCAGCCCGGCTGCAGGGTTACCGTGCCCTTCGGCAGCGGCAACAGAAAATCGCTCGGCATAGTTTTTGAGGTGACGGATGAGTGCCCCGAAGGAAAGCTTAAAAGGATTTCCGAACTCAGGGATGAAACACCTCTGCTCAGCTGTGAGATGCTTTCACTCGCGGAGAATATAGCCGACAAGACCTTCTGCACTCTCTATGAGGCGGCCAAGGCCATGCTTCCCGCGGGAATCAACTGCAGGATAGTCAAATTCTATGCGGCGAATCCCGAAGCCCCCGAGAAAAAGCTTGATAAGCTTGAGGGAGCTGAGAAGGAGATTTACGATTTCCTTATCGCAAGAGGAGAATTCGTCAGGGAAGATCTGATTTTCAAGAATCTTTCCATTAAAGCGGATTCCGTTTCTCTCGATTCCCTTGTCAGAAAAGAAATACTTCTCTCGCGTGCTGATGCCGTCAGAAATCTCGGAGACCTAACCGCAAAAATGGTCAGGGCTTTTCCCGAAGATGATTTCGAGACAAAGCTCAGCAAGAAGCAGAAAGAGGTTTATGACCTTCTCTGCGAAACGGGTCCCGCATCCGTCAGGGAGATATGCTATTTTACAGGCTATACCCCTGCCGTCGTGAATGCTCTTGTTAAAAACGGCGCGGCGGAATTCTTTGAGGCGGAAATCGATTTCTTTGCGAATGCCGATGTTACCGAAGGCGTCAGGAATCCAATCAATCTTACTGCCGAGCAGCAGGAAGCCTCGGATAAGCTTGTTTCGCTCGCTTTTTCGGGCAAGCGGTCAACAGCTCTGCTTTACGGCGTGACCGGCAGCGGCAAGACCTCTGTCTATATCAGCGTAATCGATAAGGTACTCGACGCGGGCAAAACCGTTATTCTGCTTGTTCCCGAAATAGGGCTCACACCTCAGGCGCTCGGAATATTCTGTTCCCGTTACGGCAGCGATGTCGCAGTCTTCCATTCAGCTCTTTCTATAAGAGAGAGAAGCGAGCAGTGGAAGAGCGTCAAAAAGGGCGAGAAGAAAATCGTCATCGGCACGAGAAGCGCAATCTTTGCCCCTCTTGAGAATATCGGCCTGATAATCATCGACGAGGAGCAGGAGCATACCTATAAATCCGAGCAGACTCCGAGATATGATGCGGCGGATGTCGCGAAATTCAGATGCGCCTACAACAATTCCCTTCTTATTCTCGCCTCGGCAACCCCGAGAGTTGAGAGCTATGCAAATGCCCTCAAGGGCAGATACGAGCTCTGCAGGCTGACTTCGAGATACGGCGGCGCCGTCATGCCCGATGTAATGACCGTCGATATGCGCACCGGCGAAAAGATGAAGGACTGCAGCGAGGTCAGCAGGGAATTATACGAAGCAATCAATTCAAATATGCAAAACGGTAAGCAGAGCATTCTGCTTATCAACCGCAGGGGATACAATACCTTCGCGGTCTGCGATGCCTGCGGCAAGGTTATTACCTGCCCGCATTGCAGCATTTCGCTTACATATCACAGGGCGAATAACCGCCTGATATGTCATTACTGCGGGTATTCAGCCCCGTTTACGGGCGAGTGCCCCGAGTGTCACGAACAGTCCGTGAGATACGCTGGCTTCGGCACTCAGAAAATTCAGGATGAGCTTCAGAAGCTGTTTCCCGATGCGCGTATTCTGCGAATGGATGCCGACACCACCGGCTCCAAGGACAGCCACGAGAAGCTTTTCCACGCCTTCGAGCAGGGCGATTATGATATCATGCTCGGAACCCAGATGGTAGCAAAGGGGCTTGATTTCCCGAATGTTACGCTGGTCGGTGTCATTTCGATAGACCAGCAGTTATATAACGACGATTTCAGGTCGCTCGAAAAAACCTTTTCGCTTCTGACTCAGGTAATAGGCAGAAGCGGCAGGGGAGAGAGCAGGGGCACTGCGATAGTCCAGACCCTGACTCCCGAAAACGAAATAATCAGACTTGCCGCGAAGCAGGATTATGATGAGTTTTTCAATACCGAAATCAGAATCCGCAAGGCAATGATTTATCCGCCCTATTGCGATCTGTGCGTTCTCGGCTTTACCGGGAGCGACGAGCAGAAGGTGAGAATCGCGGCGAGAGAGGCTGTCAATGTCATCAGGGAGATGGCAGGCGGCGAATACAAAGGTGAAAAAATAATCGTGCTCGGTCCGGTCCCCGCGAGGGTATCGAAGATAGCGGGCAGATACAGATACAGAATTATTATCAAATGCAGAAATTCCGCGCGTTTCAGGTCGATGATTTCCGGCCTGCTGAAGCTGACGGGAACGGATGCAAGATTCAGGAGCATTACGGTCTATGCGGATATGAATCCCGATACCGTGCTTTGAGGTGAAATATGGCAACAAGAAATATAGTGAAAGTCGGCGACGATATTCTCAGGAAGAAATCGCGCCCGGTAGAAAAATTTGATAAACGCCTGTGGCAGCTGCTTGACGATATGAAGGAGACAATGTATCTCGC
>JAFZOE010000213.1 GCA_017552845.1 Clostridia bacterium | reverse complement strand
ATATCCTTGCGATGTCCGGATATGATGCAAACCAGTCGATCAGTATGATCGAGGATGTGTTGCATCTGGCTGCTGCAGGATCTATGGAAATGGGAGACGCCGCCGGCTTTATTTCTGGAGCACTGAAAGGTTTCAACGACGAAACGAAAGATAGCCGGTATTATGCCGATCTAATGGCCAAGGGTGCAACACTGGCCAACACCAGCGTTTCTCAGTTGGGTGAAGCTATGGCGAGCGGTGCTGCCGGTGCGGCGGCGGTAATTCTTTATGAGATTCAGTATCTCCTTCTTGCCTCGCGGATCAAGACCTGCGGCGGGCTCGTCAAGCACGAGCACCTTGGGCTCCATGGCCATGACTCCGGCAATCGCGGCGCGTCTCTTTTCGCCGCCGGATAAATCAAACGGGGATTTTTCAAGCATTTCGGAGCGAAGGCCGACATATTTTGCGGCCTCGGCTACCCTGCGGGCAATCTCATCCTCGGGCAGTTTCATATTCTTGGGGCCGAAGGCGATATCCTTTGCAACCGTCTCTTCAAAGAGCTGAGCCTCGGGATACTGGAAACACAGACCGACCTTGAATCTCGCCGCCCTGAGCGCCTCCTTATCCTTTGAAATATCCTCACCCTCGACGAGAACGGTGCCCTCGCCGGGTTTCAGAAGCCCGTTGAAATGGGAAATGAGTGTTGACTTGCCCGAGCCCGTGTGGCCGATAATGCCGACAAGCTCGCCCTCCGAAATCGTTAGATTGATATTCTTAAGCGCCGCAACCTGCATAGCAGTTCCGGGTGAATAGAAATATGATACATTCTTAAGCTCGATGGGATAAAGCATCAGAGAGCACCTCCCATCAGAGCGGAAAGCTTTTCCACGCATTCGTCAACTGTCAGCACGCAGTCCTTTACTCCAAGCTCCAGGCACAATTCGGTGCTCTGAGGAACATCGAGACCGTGCTCGCGCAGAAACGCGGGATCCGAGAATATTTCGCGGGGAGTGCCCTGAGAGATTATGCTGCCGCCGTCCATGATGACGACTCTGTCGGCAAGAACAGCCTCCTCCATAAAATGGGTAATGAGAACGACAGTCATGCCCTGCTCTTTATTGAGACGCTGAACGGTATTGATAACCTCCTGCCTGCCCATAGGGTCAAGCATGGCAGTCGGCTCATCGAGAATCATGCACTCGGTCTGCATCGCGAGCACGCCCGCAATCGCAACCCTCTGCTTCTGACCGCCGGAAAGGCGGTGCGGCTCTCTTTCACGGTGCTCATACATATTGACCGTTTTCAGCGCCTCATCGACACGGCGGCGGATTTCAGCCGGCTCAACTCCGAGATTCTCGGGCCCGAAGGCGACATCATCCTCAACTATTGTAGCTACTATCTGATTATCGGGATTCTGGAAAACCATACCGACTATGCGGCGGATTCTGTCGCCGTTTTCCTCTGAATCGGAAGGAATATCCTTGACCGTGACGCTTCCTTCGGTCGGCTCAAAAATCGCGTTCATAAGCTTCGCGAGGGTGCTCTTGCCCGAGCCGTTGTGCCCGAGCACAGCAACGAATTCGCCTTTATTTATGTCAAGACTTACATTTCTGACCGCGGTATAACCGGGCAGGCCCTCTTCCTCGGGCTCGTAAGTGTATGTCACATTTTTGAGTTCGATCAGTTTTTCCATTATTGTTTATGCTCCGCATATCCGTGCAGACGGATTATGTAATTATTATTTCCCCCTGAAAACTGCGCTTGCTCCGCAGGGCAGAACCCTGCCGGGCTTTGACGATACGGGAAGCCCGATTTCGTCGCTGAATGTTTCACCTTCAAATCTCCTGCCGACCGTCTCGGCAAGAATATATTCCATGACACTCGGGGACAGGCCGGTTGTGTAGGAATTTATCAGAACTGCAATCGGATTATCGGAAAGCACATTTGCGCATTCCTCTACAAACGAATAGACCTCGTTTTCGAGTTTCCAGACCTCACCGCCCGGGCCTCTGCCGTATGACGGCGGATCCATGATGATGATATCGTATTTATTGCCGCGCCTTATTTCGCGCTGAACAAATTTCATACAGTCGTCAACGAGCCATCTTACGCTGCAGTCCGCAACACCGCTCGCCGCCGCATTCTCCTTCGCCCATTGCGTCATACCTTTTGAAGCATCAACATGGGTGACGCTCGCGCCAGCCGCGAGAGCAGAGACGGTTGCGCCGCCAGTATAGGCAAAAAGGTTGAGCACTTTTACCGACCTGCCCGCATTTTTGATTATATCGGCAATCATCTTCCAGTTGACTGCCTGCTCCGGGAAAAGACCGGTGTGCTTGAAGCCCATAGTCTTTATATTGAATTTCAAATTATCAAGCTCTATCTGCCACACATCCGGCATCTTTTTACAGACCTGCCAGCTGCCGCCGCCCGTATTCGAGCGGTTGTAAATCGCGTGGGGAGAATACCAAAGCGGATTTTCCTTAGGCGTTTTCCATATAACCTGCGGGTCGGGTCTTATCAGGATAATATCCTTCCAGCGCTCGAGACGCTGACCGTCGGCGCAGTCAATGAGTTCATAATCTTTCCAGTTATCGGATACTCGCATATTTCATCCTTAAATCTATTATTAAACATCGTCAAATTTCTGCTGACCGGGCATCTTCATACCGAGATGCGCGTAGCCGGCAGGAGTGACGCATCTGCCTCGCGGAGTCCTGCTGAGGAAACCTATCTGCATGAGATAAGGCTCGTAGACATCCTCAATTGTAACCGCTTCCTCGCCGACAGCCGCGGCAATCGTTTCAAGTCCGACGGGACCGCCGTTATAATTCTTGATCATCGAGGTGAGAATAAGACGGTCAACCGAATCGAGGCCGAGTTCGTCAACTTCCATCTTCGCGAGAGCGTGAGATGCCGTCTCTTTTGTTATCGAGCCGTCGCCGACTATCTGGGCGAAATCACGCGCGCGCTTGAGAAATCTGTTTGCGATTCTCGGAGTTCCTCTCGATCGCGAGGCAATTTCATTTGCTCCCTCGGGATCAATGCCGATGCCGAGAATACCGGCGGAGCGGTTGACTATCTCCGCAAGCTGTTCTGTCGTATATAATTCAAGGCGGAATATTACGCCGAATCTGTCCCTGAGCGGAGCAGAGAGCTGGCCTGCTCTTGTTGTCGCACCGACAAGCGTGAATTTATTGAGGTCGAGGCGGATTGATCTCGCCGAAGGTCCTTTGCCGATAATGATATCGAGCTCATTATCCTCCATGGCGGGATAAAGAACTTCTTCAACCTGCCTTGAAAGACGGTGGATTTCATCAATAAAGAGCACATCGCCCTCGCTGAGATTGGTAAGAAGCGCCGCGAGATCGCCTGGTTTCTCAATTGCGGGACCGCTTGTGACTCTAAAATTAACGCCCATTTCATTTGCGATAATTCCCGCGAGCGTCGTCTTGCCGAGACCCGGAGGGCCGTAGAGCAAAACGTGGTCGAGCGGCTCGCCCCTCTGCTTTGCCGCCTGAATATACACGGAAAGATTTTCCTTGACCTTTTCCTGGCCTATGTATTCCGTGAGCACCTTCGGGCGAAGGGTGAGCTCTGTTTCGTTATCCTCTGCAGGTGAATATCCCGCTCCGACAAATCTGCTTTCGTAATCGGTATCCATCTCTTACTCCTTAAAGTTTCTTTGCAAGCATGCCGAGTGCCTTCTTGATAAGCTCCTCGGTAT
>JAFZOE010000212.1 GCA_017552845.1 Clostridia bacterium | reverse complement strand
ATTGCCGCCGCCGCGGTGATTCTCCGCGCCGGAGTGTAGAAGCCGCCGCCGGGTTTCAGCAGTGTTTTGAAAGCCTCGTCAACGCTGGCGACATATCCCTTAGCCATCAGCACCCTGGCGACATGCGCCCGGTTGAATTCGCCGTCTGTCAGCGCGTAGGCTTCCTGCGCGTCAATCTTATAGCCTGCTTTATTAAGATTTTCAATCATGCTCATGTTGCTGTTGTGCTTTGCAATCTGGGCAAGCTCCAGAAAGTCCTCTATTTCGCTCCAGCATTCCCTGTGGAAGAACAGACCGACAATATGTATTTCGATATTATTCCATTCAGTCGAGAATTCGCATCCGGGAACGGTTATGACTCTGCTGCCCCTGCCTGCTTCCGTAAACTCGGCAAGGCCTTTGGAAGTGTTGTGATCTGTCAGCGCCAGCGCGGAAATACCGCGCTCTTCGGCGAGCTTTATCAGCTCGGTCGGAGACATTGTGCCGTCCGAAAAAGTCGAGTGGCAGTGCAGATCGCACCGCTTGTTTTTATCTGTAAAACCGTTTTGATTCATTTATTCATCTCCGTGTGAGGTTTTTCTCTAGAATTAAAGCGCTGTCAGCCAGATGATTTTTGAAACTATATGAAACAGCATATGCGCGAGCATCGCATACTGAATGCCGTATTTTCTGTAAAGCCGGCCGAATACCAGACCGAATGAGCCGTTCAGAAGAAAGCATCTGATAAGAATCGGCAGAGTGAGAGAGCCGAAGGTCTGTATTGTAGCGGGAAGATGCCCTGCGGCGAAGGAGAGGGCGGCGATAATATTCGCGCCGATGAATACGCCTGCAGGCACACTCTCTTCTTTCTTGAAGAACAGTTTCCAAGCGAGGAATGCCAGAAAGCTCATCAGAAACAGCCGCATCATAAGCTCCTCGACAACTCCGCCGTAAAGCACCGACGCAATCCAGGATGCCGCGTCGAATTTACCCGCGCCTTCGTAACTTGCCGCGACTTCGGGTATAAGTTTAGCAAATGTCCACGCGTCAAGGCTGAATACCGCGCCGCCGATAAGCGAAACAATCGCTGTTATGCCGAGTTTTCTGCCTTCAAAGCGAAACGGGAGCATCAGCCCGACCTTTTCCGAGAGAATGTATCCGAAAAACGCGCTGAAAACAGCGAGAAAAACGGGCTGAATTGTGCTGATAACTATGAGAAGTTCCCTGCTGCCTATCTGCTCAACCGCATTGCCGAGCAGTTCCGGCTCCATCGAGGAAACGCTCAGCCTTGTTGTCAGGTAAGCGCCGATGACGATGACCGGAAGCAGTATCAATGTGAATAATAACGGCTTTTTGATCTTACTCATTTTATTGCCTTCCTGTTAATAAAAAGCCTCTAAATGCCCGGAGACATAATTATTTATATCATCGGTTAGCCTGATTGTTATTCCCCGTGCCTGTTCTGATCATGTGTCCTTCCTGTATTGCTGCGAATGTCGCTGTTGCGCAGACAAAAGCTCCGCTGTATTTCAGATCAATAAGCTTTAATGTCAGCGGCAGCGCAAAAAGCAGAATTCCCGTAACCTTATTCATTACTGTATGTAAAGCGACAAATTCCTTTCTCCTGACATATCCGGAAATCAGGTTGATTGCCTTGATTACGGCAATCACAATGATCCAGATGATAAGCCATGTCGGGACGTGAACGGTCGGGATTATTTTTATCAGACACACAACGACCAAAACGAAATCAGCCGCTGTATCGAGCTTTGATCCGAACTCGCTCACAGTGCCTGTTTTCCTTGCAACCGCCCCGTCTGCCATATCGCTGACCCCGGCTGTGATATACAAGGCATAGAACGCCGGCGAAAACACAGGGCAGGGCAGCAAAGCTATACTGCAAATGATTCTGATGCAGGTTATTATATTTGCCATGTTAAATATCATCCGTCGGGTGTTTGACTAATAAAACCAATATGCCTTGAACACAATGAGAAGAACCGTTAATCTTCACGTTGTTCAGCTTTATAAATTCCCCAATCGGCAAACATCTCTGGAATGGAGAATACATCTTTTCCGTCCGTATTAATCCGCTTTGAACTACCGGGATGCTCATACGAAAAAGTATCCCAAGCAGTCAAGATATGTTCTTTTTTTGCAATCTCGTGATCTGCCATGAAACCGATGTATTGCCGGATGTTCCTGCTGAAAATGGTTGTTACATTATATTTGCCGAACATTATTTCATCGTTTGATTCATGACAGCCGAAGCCGAATGAACACAGCCCGTCATTTATCATCAAATCACCGATTCGAAGAAGAATCGTCAATGCCTCTTCGTTTGCACATCCGTCAATATAATAAACGTCTTTATGCAAATTTTCAACGACACCTGGTTGTATCTCTTTCTCATCGTTCTGTTCAGAGGGCAATTCAAGAATAAAGAAGAGAGGCTCTTCATGAATGCAGATAAAATGTTCCATTACCGACTTGATTTTGTCAGCCGATATGTTTGCGATGATTTGATTCTCTGTCAGCATGTATTCCTCAAAAAGTTTCTCGGGAAAAGGAACTCTGCATCCGGCTCTCAGTATAAACATTTTTTCAGTCTCCTTGTTACATATATTCTGTAGCCTCAACCTAGGCTCGAGTGATCAACACGACCGTCTCGACATCGTTTTGTTTGTTCCAACCGATGCCGACGACTTCTCCGTCTTCACAAAATACGGGAAATCTTAATCCTAAACTTTTGAGAAATCTTCCGTCACAGCGCTCATCTTCATATATTTCAACGCTTTTGAGAAAACTGTTCATGAATATCTTTTTTTCTTTATCGGTCATTTTATCATAGACCTGATCAAAAGAAAGCAGGTATTGATAGATAGCATCACTCTTGATTTTTTCTTCTTTTATGGTTTCAATCTTGAATTCCGTATCCGAAATCTGCCGCTCGATATCTTCCAGATTTATGTAAAACTTGTCAAGTCGATATTGCATATCGGCATATTTTTTATCATAATTCGGATCCATAATATCCAAAGAATCCATCTGCTGCGCCAGTTTAAGTTTTGCTCCGTTAATCTGCTTGATTTGTTTTCTGAGATTATCAAGTTCTGTTTCTTGAGCGGATATGTCAATGCTTGAATCGATTTTCTCCTTGATAGCTTTTTCAAATTTCGGATTCAGTATAAGTTTTCTGATTATTTCGACAACAGCGGCATCGACTTTTTCCTCGTTCCACTGATGCTTATAGTCGCAAGGATGTCCGGTTACCATCGTGCGGTGTTTGCAGGCGTAATAGTAATAATCCTTATAATACTCTCCATCAGCTTTTTTCTTTCTGTTGACGTTGCCATACATTCCGGCTCCGCATACAGGGCATTTAATAATTCCGGATAATATATGTTCATGTTCCAGCTGGTGAGATTTGAGCGGTTTGAAACCGGTTATATTTCTTTTTGTCTGAGCCTGTTTCCAGACTTCTTCAGATACTATTGCTTCGTGAATACCATCATAAATATCGAAAGTGTCTTGTTTAACAATATGGTATTCGTTTCTTTTGCCGGGAATTTTTTCCGTCTTTCTTCTCCCAAATGCAATTTTACCACAATAAACAGGATTATCAAGAACGCCTTTTACAAAAGCAGTAGAAAACTCGGAAAGCGTGTTTCCCTGTCT
>JAFZOE010000211.1 GCA_017552845.1 Clostridia bacterium | reverse complement strand
TGCCGGGCGAATCATACAAATCGGCGAGCGAATCGGATGAACTTACGCCGACTCCGTTTCCGAGCGGATAGCAGCGGTAGTATCTGCCGTCTGCGATTATGAAGCAGGGGTCGCAGCCGCCGCCGAGCGGATTGCTCACCGCCGTCCCCTCGCGTCCGGGAATGCCGGTCGCAGGCAGGGGAAAAAGCGCATTGAGAAACGAAGCGATGATTATGAAAACTGCGCTGAAAAAGGATGTGAAAGCCATATCTCTCTCCCCGAAGCAGAATTTGTTTCCTCTGTTATTATACTTTAATATCCCCGCGAAGGTCAAGAATGAATTGAGCCCGCAGGGAAAATTCCCCGCGGGCCGTTAATTTGATTAACCTGTTGTGTCTTAACCTGCTTTGTAGGTGCAATACATGAAATACTTGAAGCCGAGAGGATTCGAGAAGTAACCCTGAACGGAAGAATCAAGCATATAGAGGTCTGTGTAGTAGTAAATCGGGGTGATGCAGCCGGTAGCCATGAGCATATCCTCGGCGAGGTGCATCATCTTGTAGCGGGCATCCTTATCGGTGCAGCTCTTGATGGTGGAGATGAGAACATCATAGGTTTCAGCCCAGGTGCCGTTTTCAACCTTGGTATCATAGCCGAACGGAGTAAGGTCGAGCGAATAAGCCTTGACTGCCGCGTGGTCGCCTCTGCCGAACTGGATATCGTTGTTGCCGGAGGCGGATACCCACATATCAAGGAAGCAGATGGGATCGTTGTAGTCCGCAAGCCAGCCGTTACGCGCGATTGAGTAGTCGCCTGCTTTACGGGTGTTGAGGAATGTTGCCCACTCCTGATTTTCCATCGTCATATTGATGCCGACGCCTGCGAGAGCGGACTGGATGTATTCGCCGATTGCCTTATGGCCTTCGCTGGTGTTGTAGAGATAGGTCATTGAGGGGAAGTTGGTGAATTTCTTGGTTGCCTCATCATATTTATAATACTTCTTGAGGGTTTCCATAGCGGAATTGAAGTTCGCCTCGAGAGCGTCCGCGGAAGTGTCGAAGTAACCGTCGAAATCCTTGCTGAAGCCGGTATTCTTATAGAATTCGGAGCCGTCGGCATCGGTCAGGCCCATAGCTACAAACGAGGAAGCGGGAAGCTGGCCGCCCTGAGCGATTTCGTCGATGATGTAGTTGCGGTCGAGAAGCAGGGAAACCGCCTTGCGGATTTCAGCCTTTGCGTTTTCGGCTTCGACGCCGGTAAGGCCGCTGTCGGCGGGAAGGATGTCCTCATTGACATTCCAGCAGACATAGTAGGTGCCGATCTGGCCTACGTTGAAGAATTCATCGGGATAATCCTTCTTGAGAGAAGCGATTTCATTGGTCGGAACATCGTCGATGAGAGCCCACTCGCCGTTCTTGAAGTTGGAGAGCTGGTTGTTCGCATCGTCGGAGAGATAGAATTTGATTTCATCCATCGTGACTTCGTCCGCATCGGGATGATCCGGATTCTTCTCAATGGTGATGAGGGAGTTGTGATCCCATGATTTCATTGTGTAAAGGCCGTTGCAGACATAGGTCGAAGGATCGGTTGCCCAGGCTTCGTTTGAAACGACATCCTCGCGTACGGGGAAGTATGCGGGGAATGCGAGCAGCTCGTTCCAGTAGGTGATGGCGTTCTCGATGGTGATTTCGATGGTCTTGTCATCGATTGCCTTTGCGTTGAGCTTGGCATCGGGATTGACATAATTCTC
>JAFZOE010000210.1 GCA_017552845.1 Clostridia bacterium | reverse complement strand
GGGTGATGTCGCCCGCTTTAGGCATATACGTGGACATAAGATTTCCTCCAGATAAATTTTTATTGCCTGCATATATTATCACAACGTTTTCACCGTGTCAACAAATTTTTTCAAAAATTTTAATTATTAAAGTGTTATCTCGCTTTTTCTCTGTTTTCCTCGATTATTCATATATTTTTCTCGTGAGTAAATTTGCAATTTCGAATGTTGAACTGCATATATAGAAAAATAAGCAAAAAATTGCGTGTGTCCCCGCTTTATCATGCCGGAATTACGTAAAATCGGCTTTTATGTGGCCGTTGATTATAAATTTTACTTGATTTATCACTATATATTGTGTATAATTATAGTGTATAAGCGATTATACCACAATTTTAACGGAGGGCTTTCGTAATGAAAAGAAAAATTTTAGCTGTTATCATGGTCTTTGCAGTTGTGCTTGGCACCTTTGCCGGCACCTCGCTGACCGCAAGCGCGGAGACAAAGACATATCCTGTCGGCGCGCAGGTCAACGCCTATGTTGACACAGGTGCAAAAACACTCACTTTCAGCACAAGTGTCAGCTCAACCGCCGACCCTGTTAAAATGAATCAAATAACAATAGGCAACGCTCCCTGGAAGGAATATGCAGAGGAAATCGAGCATATCGTCGTCGAGAATAAAATCGCGAATATCACAGCCGGAGCCGCCACAAATCTGCCGAATCTTAAGGATGTTGAAATAGGCGCGGATGTTTCCGAAATAGATCCGAGAGCATTCGTTGACAGCCCGTCTCTCAATTCCTTTACTGTTAAAGACGGAAATAAATTCTTTGCAACTTCAGCAAACAAGCAGATTCTTTTAAGCAAAGACGGTAAAATCCTTGTTCACGCCGCCATCGCATCTCTTAAAACATATACCGTTCCCAATTCAATAATTGCAATTGCCGACTATGCGTTTTACGGCGCCTCCAAGCTTGAACGGTTCAAAATAGGCACAGGCCTTGCCGCGATAGGAAATTATGCATTCGCGGGCTGCTCAATCAAGGGCGACCCGAGTGATGACGATGAAATCAGGATATTCACGATACCCGATAATGTAAGAATAATAGGAGCTAATGCTTTTCAGGGAAATCTCTTTGAGACCACAACATTTTCCTATAATCTTAACGACATCGGTGAATCCGCTTTTGAGGACTGCACGGCACTGACAAATATCGAGCGCATCGACAATCCGGTTATGATTGTCGGAAAAAATGCTTTCCTGAATACGGGCATTCTGAATTCAGCTAAAGAAACCATTTTCAACGGCGACCGCTATGAGTGGTCGGATATCGTGAAGAATGACGATACTCTCTCAAAAATCAGATATTCGATGCTTGACCCGCAGGATAAAGAATATGTCGCTTATGATGTGAACGGCGGTCTGGTCACCTTTATTCCTCAGAATCAGCTGTTTACCAAGAATGAGGAAGTTACGATTTCCAATGTTGACGCTGCCGATAATAAAATCGAACCTGCACATGCAAAATACTACTTTGCCGGCTGGACTGAAGATAAGCCCGATGACACAGTTACATTCACTGAGGATTATATGCACGCAGGTGATACATTCAAGCCCAAAACCGCAGTCAGACTCTATGCGGCATGGACTAAAGATATCACCCTGATCTTCGATGCCAACGGCGGAACTCTTACCGAAGGCCTGAGCCCGGTCAGAAAAGACGACCCGGTTGAAAGTTACAAGCTGCCCAAGGCTGTTCCGACAAACACAAAATATAAATTCCTCGGCTGGTCAAAGGATAAGGATGCCGCGAGCCCCGATTATTCTCCCGAAGGAACAATGAGATTAACAGAGA
The DNA here is from genome assembly GCA_017552845.1 of Clostridia bacterium. Classification (GTDB taxonomy): domain Bacteria; phylum Bacillota; class Clostridia; order Oscillospirales; family Acutalibacteraceae; genus CAG-177. The sequence continues at coordinate 276 of JAFZOE010000210.1, read as the reverse complement.
ACACCATCCTCTACGCAGTCTGGAATACCGACGGCCCGTTTGATGTTACTATCGACGCCAACGGAGGCAAATTCTCCGATGGTGAAACAAAGAAAGTTCTTGAGGGAGTTAAAGTCAAAGGAACAGACTACACCGTCACAGGTGTGGAAACTCCCACGCGTGAGCGCTATGAATTTGCAGGCTGGTCGGTTGACGGCGGAGCCGCCACCACATCACCCGTAGTTAAAACAGACTATAACACCACCGTTAAAGCGACCTGGAAATTCCTCGGCCCGT
>JAFZOE010000209.1 GCA_017552845.1 Clostridia bacterium | reverse complement strand
TATTTCTCCTTTTCCTTGCGCTTGTCAATTTCGTGATAGCGCTCGTGATTTTCCTTGTGAAAAAAGGCAAACTGAAGAAACAGGCGGTAAATGCGGTTATTCTCGCTCTCGCTGTTGTTTCGCTTTCATTATTCCCCTTAATCAACGCCAAGGCCGATTTCGGCGACTACGGCGGAGACTATGATTACGGCGGATATGACTACGGCGGCAACGATTATGATTACGGCGGCAATGATTACAATTACGGCGGGTATGACAATGACTATGATTACACAACCCGTGAAACAACCACGGCTTACTATTATTATATCTCCGACTCCAGGTCCGATGATCTGATCTACGGCGGAATCTATTCTTATCTGAATAATTCCGGCAGAGAGCTTGAAGTCAGCCCTCTCGGCTCGGTCAACGAGGATGTTGACGGCGGTTCCGCTCTTTTCGGAACTTCGTATTTCGGCTATATAATCGGCTATTTGATTTATAAGCTGAGAAGGAGAAACAAGCCCTCTCATAACAAACCCGGTCCGAGGCCTGCGGGAGCGCAGAGGACCAATATGTCCGAGCTTCTCCCGATTGAGGATTTCATGCAGATTGATACCGGTTTCGATCCCGAGAAATTCAAGGCCGATGTCGCCGATATGTATGTCAAATTCCAGCAGTCCTGGCAGAATAAGGATATGCGTGATTTGAGAGGATATCTGACTGATGAATTCTATGCCCAGTGCGAGGGCAATCTTCAGAATTATGTCAGAAATCATCAGACAAATATGATTGAGAATATCGTTGTCGATAATGTCGAAATCAGAGGCTGGAAACACGATAACACCAATGATGTCATCGTAGCCGAGCTCAGGACGGAAATCACCGATTATGTTGTTGATGACGCTAGCGGCAATGTTGTCAGAGGCAGCAGAACCAACCGCAGAATCATGCAGTATGAGTGGTCGCTTGTCAGAAAGAGCGGCATAATAACCGAGGACGAGACGGAATCCGAAAAGGTCTGCCCGAACTGCGGCGCTCCGCTCACTCTCAACGCCGCAAACGAGTGTGAATACTGCGGCTCGATAATCACGATGGAGGCTCATAACTGGGCTGTCAGCTCAATCAAAGGCCTCTCTCAGAGAACAATTCAAAACTGATATTAAGGCTCCTTCCCGCCGGGTAGGAGCCTCTTTTTATGCATTTCATTCTGTTTGCCTGATACTCAATGTTGACTTTTATCTTTTTTTAATATATAATAACATGAATAATTTTGAATTATTATATTTTATGTAAGAGGTGTTTTACTATGGCTTTTTCAGATTTTGGCGTTTTTCTCGGCGATATTTCCAGAGCGGAAATCAATCACTATACCAAGGATCCTCTCAAGGCCCAGAAAAAGACGCTCAAAAAGATTGTCAGACGCAATAAGAATTGCGAGCTCGGCAAGAAACTCAATCTCAAAGACGTGCATTCAATCGAGGATTATCAGAGAATAGTTCCTCTTTCAACCTATGCCGATTATGAGCCTTATGTTGACCGCATGATGGATAAAGGCGAGGACAGAATCATGTTCTCCGGTAAGAATATCCGCTACGCTTCATCCTCGGGTTCCGTAGGTAAGCCCAAGATGCTCCCGAAGGGCATCAACGATCTGTGGAAGATGCAGTGCCTTGGCTTCTCAGCCTCTGTTGCCACGGCTTTCCACTGGATGAAGGAAAAGATGGGCGTTCGCATGGTTAACCAGGTGGGCCCCCTTGCCATAAACCTTTCCGGTCACAAGACCGCCGATGATAAAATGAGCAATGGCGCAGGCCAGATTCCTCTGCGCTATCTCAAATGCATCCTTCCGTTTTTCTGCACTTCTCCGATGGAGCTCCTTTTCCCCTCGCTTGAGGATAAGCTCGACACCTCATATCTTCATCTGAGATTCTGCCTCGGCAATACCAAAGTCAGCTACCTCGGCTCAATCGTCGTTACCCTCCTTACCCAGATGTTCGATTATCTCGAAGAGAACTGGGAGATGATCTGCGACGATATTGAGAAGGGTATTATTAATCCGAATATCGATTGCACTCCCGAGCTTCGCAAAAAGTTCGAAAAGAGACTCAAGCCCGATCCCGAGAGAGCGGCTTTTCTTCGCAGCGAATTTTCCAAGGGCTTTGATGATCCCATCGCTCCGAGAATCTGGCCGAGACTCCAGTGGGCTTACGGTATGATGGGCTCGAATCTTCAGGTTTATGTTGATAAGCTCCGCAGATTCATCGGCCCCAATGTCCCGATTCATAATATGGGCTATGCCGCGGCAGAGGGCTTCTTCGCCGCTCCGACCGATCTCGATGTAAACGACTATGTATTCCTTCCCTGGTGCCTCTTCTTCGAGTTCATTCCCGTTGACCGCGAGAGCGATACCAATGAAGAGGTCGAGAGACCGCTCCTGCTCCATGAGCTTGAAGTCGGCAAGGATTACGAGATCATCGTTTCCAATTTCTCCGGTCTTTACAGATACAGAGTAGAGGACGTTGTTCACATCACGAGAATGTATAACAACACCCCCGAGTGCGAATTCCTTTACAGACGCAACCTCATGATGAATGTTGCCAATGAGAAGACCACTGTTGATATGGTTAATGCCGCAATCAACAACTGCGCCAAGGAAATGGGCGTTGAATTCAACGGCTTCTCTTTCTATCCCGACTTCACCACCAAGCCGCCGCGCTACACTCTGCTTATCGAGCTCAAAGACGGCGCTCTTGATGAAGAGGGCAGACAGAAATTCATCGAGACAATGGATCATCAGTTTGATGAAATCAACGAGAAGTATTATAAATACAGACGCTGGGGCATGCTTAACAGACCCGAGGTCCTCTTCCTTAAGCCCAAGACCTATGTCGATTATAATAAATTCCTTGCAGATAAAGGCGTTGTTCTCAATCAGATCAAGCCTGTTACCGTCATCAACAACGAGGAGAGAGAGAAGTTCTTCTTCGAGCATGTTGAGACCGAAGCGGATGTTGTAAAGGAAGTTCTCGGCAAATTTAATTGATTCAGGCAATACGGAGTTTGTATATGAAAAAAGCAGTTTCGGTTTTACTTATACTTATTTTTATTCTTTCTACCGCGGCTGTCGGCTTCAATGCCGGCGCGCTCGAACATGAGCTACCGCTTATCTATATAGCCGGCTACGGATGCCCGATTTATCTCAGAGGCACCGATCCCGATAACCACGATAACTGGCTTTATCCCGTTATCAAGGATTCGGATATGATCCTCAACTATGTCACTGAAAATAAAGATATTCTCATAAAAGCTTTTATTACTCAGAACTGGTCTGAATTTGATGATAAGATTTATGAGATAATGGTAGATCTTTATAAAGACATAAAAATCGGACCTGACGGATTACCCGTCAATGATACTATTGCCGATTATGAAACCGACTATAACAGAACATACGCAAGATATATGAGCGGCTCGTATGATCCGAATGAATGGGAATATCATTATGACTGGCGCCTTGATCCCTATGATAATATGGAGCTCCTCCGCCAGTATATAGGTACTGTTCAGCAGATTACCGGCCATTCCGATTATGCGATAGCGGGCAGATGCCACGGAGCAAATCTCGCGCTCGCCTATATGGAAAAGTATAAGGATTCTCATCTTAAAAAGGTTATATTCTATGCCTCGGCCGCAAGAGGAATCGACCCGATAGGCGAAATCTTTTCGGGCAGGATGAAGCTTGACGCAGACAGTATTGAGCTTCTGCTCTATAATACCGAATTCGGTATTAACTACGATATAGGCGGATTTTTCACTCTTACCGATGCGGTTATCAGAGAAGTAGTTACAACCTTAAGCGATATGTACGGCCTTGATATAGCGCTCTTTGCTGTCAATAATGCCTACGAAAAGATTTATGAGGATATCATTCCGAGAACAATGCGTGATACCCTCGGTTCATTCCCCGGTTACTGGTGCATGGTAGGTAATGAATACTATAACG
>JAFZOE010000208.1 GCA_017552845.1 Clostridia bacterium | reverse complement strand
TGATGAAGGGAGAACGATATTTATAACCTTTCACTTTGCCGATCATCTCGGCGATCATCGCGCCGAGGCCCGCCGCGGGATTGGCGCCGCTGGTGCCGCAGATTATCGCGCCCTTGAGGCGGGGATCGGTGCCGTAACGGCGGATATATTCGCGGGCGATGAAAGAGCCCATGCTGTGGCCGTAATAAATCACGGGAACATCGGGAATTTCCTTTTCAATCATATCGGCAACAAGTCTGACATCCTCAACCAGAGAATTCCAGCCGTCCTTATCGCCGAAATAGCCGAGCTCGGAATCGTTTCTGACTGATTTGCCGTGGCCCTCATTATCGTGAAGGCAGACTGCAAAACCCTTTGCGCAAAGGCGGGAAGCGAATTCTTCATATCTCTCGCCGTGCTCCGCCATGCCGTGAGTCATCTGGAAGATGGCCTTGATTTCGCCGTCCGGCTGCCAGACGCGGACAAACAGATCCGCAAGACCCGAGGTTGAATGAACGGTGTATTCTTTTCTGATGATTTCCATAGTAATACCTCTCCTGTTATATTAGTTTTGCTTTTCAACTATTTTATATTCATCATAGGGCGAGTAATAGGGACAGCTGAAATTCCCGCCCTGCATGAATTTATAAAGCTCATCCTCATCGAGGTTGACGAGGCAGACATACATCTCGCTCTCGTCGTCATAATCATAATAGGCGCAGTTGTCGCAGATCATAACAAATCACTCTGCTCGGGGATGATGAGCTCATATTTGGTCTTGTCAACTCCCTGATCCTCAAGCTCGCGCAGAGAGGGCCCGAACAGCACTCCGAGAGCCCTGCCCGACGGGAATATATCCAAAAGAGGTCTGAGCACGAAGGCGCGCTCCATCATTCTCGGATGCGGGAGAAAAAGCTCAAATGTTTCGCTCTTGTAATTCTCATAAATAAGCAGGTCGAGGTCAATCAGACGCGGGGCGTTGCGCTCCGTTCTGACTCTGCCCATAGCCGCTTCGATTCCGAGGCATCCGCCTAGGAGTGTATGCGGCGAAGCCGTTGTCTGCACAAGGACTACGGCATTATAGAATCTGCTCTGATCGGGATTGCCGACGGGATCGGTCTCATAGACCGCCGAACCCGCAACCACCTTTACATTCGGAAGCCGCGAAATCGCCCTGATTGCCATATTGATATTGCCGATGCGGTCGCCCATATTTGTTCCGATTCCTATTACTGCCTGGCTCATTTCATCATCTCCTTCTCATTTCCCGACAGTTATCTCAACTGCCGTGTATTCAAAATCGGCGTCTATCGGAGCCTCGGGTTTCTTGAGAAGCACCGTGACCGATTTCAATTCCTTAAACTGTGTAAAAAGGCCGTCTGCCACGCGCATAGCGGCTCTTTCGATAAGATCATCCCTCTGGGCGAGGAATATCTTTTTCGCCTCCTTGATAATTGCCGAATAGCTCACTGTATCGCTGAGCTTATCGGTAACGCAGGGCTTGGTGAGATCAATCGTTGCGGTGATGTCGAGAATAAAATTCTGACCGTTTGCCTTCTCCTCCGGATTCACACCGTGATAGGCAAAAACCTTGAGCCCTTTTACGATAATCTTATCCATTTCCTTCCCCCTTCATCGCTGATTCCGTAACCCGTCTGACTTCGACGGCCGCGGGAACATTGTGAACTCTTATTATATCGGCTCCGCCGAGAATCGCGGCTGTATTTGCGGCGCATGTCGCAAAATCGGATTCCGCGGGGCTTCCTTCCCTGATAAACCTTTTTCTCGAAATTCCGATAAGAAGCGGATAACCGGAAACTTTAATCTTTTCGAGATTTGCGAGGAGCTCATAGTTATCCTCTCTGCTCTTGCCGAAGCCGAAGCCCGGGTCGAGCCAGAGATCTGACGGAGCAAGGCCCGCTTCGTCTGCTCCGGAAATACATTCTTCAAAGAAAGAGCGCACGTCTTTTACTGCGCCTTCGGGATAATCCGCAGAATCATCCGCTCCGCAGGGATTATGCATGACTATATACTTCGCTTCCGCCGCTTTCACAAGGGCGGCGATTTCTTTATTGAATCTGCCGCTGACATCGTTGATTATTTCCGCTCCGTTTTCGAGAGCATAGCGCGCGCACTCCGTATAGAATGTATCAACCGAAACGGGCACGCTGACGGCGATTTTTACCGCGGGGAGCACTTCTCGGAGCCTCGCAAGCTCGTCTGCTTCGCTGAGAATCTCGCTGCCCGGGCGCGTGGAATTACAGCCGATGTCGATTATATCCGCGCGCTGCTTCTGCATTTCCGCGGCGTGCTCTGCGGCGAGGTCGGGTGTAAAATACAGTCCGCCGTCCGAAAAGGAATCGGGCGTGTAGTTGAGAATTCCCATAATCAGGGTTTTCATCAGTTTCTGCCTCCGGTAAGAAGTGAGAGCGCCTCGGCTCTGGTTCTTGAATCGTTGCGCATAATTCCCCTGAGCGCCGAAGTCCTTGTCTGGGAGCCCGATGCTCTCGCTCCGCGCATCGTCATACAAAGATGCTCCGCCTCAATCACGACAGCCACTCCCATGGGATGAAGGCTCTCATCGAGAAAATCGGCAATCTGCATTGTAAGGCGCTCCTGGAGCTGAGGCCTTCTGGCAAAGGAATCGACTATTCTCGCAAGTTTCGAGAGACCGATTACCTTGCCGTCGGAAGGGATATAGGCTATATGGGCCTTGCCGATGAACGGGAGCAGATGATGCTCGCACATCGAGTAGAGAGGGATATCCCTGACTACAACCATCTCTTCGCTGCCCTCGTCAAAGAGCTTGAGGTGTCTCTTCGGATCGTCTTCAAGGCCGGAAAAGATTTCCTCATACATTCTCGCTACTCTCGCGGGAGTTTCGGCGAGACCGGGTCTGTCCGGATCCTCGCCAACGGCCGACAGAATCTCCCTGACGGCTTTTTCTATTCTCTCCTTATCCAATGGTATCACCTGCTTTATTTGAAAATGAAGGTCAATGTGTAAAAGCTTTTATCCTCATAGTATCCGGTAAGGGAATTCGAAAGCGAGCTGCCTCTTGCGGATTTCACTCCCGAGAGGACTTTGTAAATCCTGCTGTCGGTTATAAGATCCTTGAACGCGGTATCGTAGGATTCTTTATTTACAAAGCTT
>JAFZOE010000207.1 GCA_017552845.1 Clostridia bacterium | reverse complement strand
GTTTTTTGACGATGCTAAGACCGCGTCCGCGGAGCTCGAGCTTGTGCTTACAGGCAGAGACTGCGGGCAGGCGGAGCGCGCCCCGATGTGCGGTATTCCGTATCATGCGGCGGATTCATATATTGCCCGTCTTGTATCAAAGGGGTATAAGGTCGCCGTCTGCGAGCAGCTTGAAGACCCCGCGCTCGCAAAAGGAATAGTCAAGAGAAATGTCACGCGCGTGCTGACTCCCGGCACCGTCATCGAGAGCAATATGCTCGATGAGGGCAGGAATAATTATCTCGGATGCGTCTGCGCCGCGGGCGATGAAATCGGTTTATGCTTTGCCGATGTTTCAACCGGCGCATTTCACGTGACTTCATATCCTCTCAAGAATTCCGCCAAGAGCGTGATAAACGAGCTTGGCAAATTCTCTCCGCGCGAGGTTATTATCAATTCCGATATTCTCAAACTGACAGCGGTCACAGATTTCATTAAGACGAAGCTTGATTCGGCTTCATGCGAACTGCTTGATGATGAAAAATTTGATTTTGACGAAGCATCAAAGATACTTATCTCGCATTTCGCGGTGAATTCCGTATCCGAAGTTATGCCGGCCGAATCAAAAGCCGCCGTCTGCGCCGCGGGCGCGGTTATGGATTATCTCAGAGGCGTGCAGAAGAATGAACTCGAGAATATCAGAAGCATCGATTATTACGGCGAGGGCAGTTTTATGCGGCTCGACGTATCCGCGCGCAGAAATCTCGAAATCACCGAGACTCTCCGCACCCGCGAAAAGAAGGGAACCCTTCTCTGGGTGCTCGATAAAACAGAGACATCCATGGGCAAGCGTATGCTCCGCTCGTGGATTGAGCAGCCGCTGATGAGTATCGGCGGAATCACAAAACGCCACAATGCAGTCAAGGAGCTTACCGAATCAACATCACTCTGCGATGATATTACCGAGCTGCTTGACGGATGCCAGGATATAGAGCGCCTGATTACGCGTATATCCTATGGCACGGCAAACGCCCGCGATCTGAGAGCTCTTTCATATACGCTTATGCGTATGCCGGCGCTGAAGGAGACTATTGCTCCCTGCAGGAGCGCAATGTTCGCTTCAATATCTGCCGATATTTCTGATCTGTCGGAACTTACTTCGCTAATTGAAAATGCGATAGTTGAGGAACCGCCGTTCACCGTCCGCGAGGGCGGAATGATAAATGCGGGTTTTAATGCAGAGCTTGACGAACTGCGCGATATCGTTACAAACGGCAAAGGCTACCTTGCCGATATTCAGGCAAGGGAGCAGGAGAGAACCGGCATAAAGAAACTCAAAATCGGCTACAACCGCGTTTTCGGATATTATATCGAGGTTTCGAATTCGTTCAAGGAGCTTGTTCCCGATGACTATATCCGCAAACAGACTCTTGTCAACTGCGAGCGCTTCATAACTCAGGAGCTCAAGGAACTTGAGGCGAAGGTGCTCGGAGCGCAGGAGAGAATCGGCAAGCTTGAATTTGAAATTTTCGATTCTGTCAGAAAGAAAGCGGCGGATAAGCTTTATGAAATCCAGAAAACGGCGTCGGCTGCGGCTAGTCTCGATGCTCTCTGTTCTTTTGCGAGAGTCGCTGTTGAAAATAATTACATATGCCCCGAAATGAATGCGGGCAGCGAAATACATATTGCCGACGGGCGCCATCCCGTTGTCGAAAAGATGATTGATTATCCGTTTGTGCCGAATGATACGGTGCTCGACGCGGATGAAAACCGCTGTGCCATTATCACCGGCCCCAATATGGCGGGTAAATCGACCTATATGAGGCAGGTCGCTTTAATTTGCCTCATGGCCCAGGCAGGCTCGTTTGTTCCTGCCTCTTCCGCGCGGCTGTGCGTGGTTGACGGCATCTATACGAGAATCGGAGCTTCCGACGACCTCGCCTCCGGCTCATCGACCTTTATGGTTGAAATGAGCGAGGTTGCCGATATTCTCAAAAACGCTACTTCGTCAAGCCTGATTATCTTTGACGAAATCGGCAGAGGCACTTCCACCTATGACGGCATGAGCATTGCGAGAGCGGTTCTCGAGTATGCCGCCGATAAGCGCAAACTCGGCGCAAAGACGCTGTTTGCCACCCATTACCACGAACTTACCGACCTCGAGAATAAAGTCTCGGGAGTCAAAAACTATAATATCTCGGTCAAAAAGAGGGGAGACAATATCACCTTCCTTCGCCGCATTGTTCCCGGATGCGCCGACGGCAGCTACGGCATTGAAGTCGCAAAGCTCGCAGGTGTGCCGAATTCCGTTGTTGAGCGCGCGAAGGTCGTGCTCGGCGAGATAATCAGCGAGAGCGGCAGACCGATAGTCATTGAAGATAAATCGGGCAGTTCCGATAATCAGATTTCATTTGCCAGCACCAATGACGATGAAATCCGCGCAAAGCTCAAAAAGATTGATATAAACACCCTCACGCCCATTGAGGCGATGCAGACACTCTATGAATTGATTTCGCTTACCGACTGGAATCAAAAAAACTTTTGAAAGGAGTTCGCCATGGCAAAAATAAATGTGATGCCCAAACATCTTGCGGAGCTGATTGCCGCGGGCGAGGTCGTCGAGAGACCGGCCTCAATTGTCAAGGAACTCCTTGAAAACGCCGTTGATGCCGGAGCAGATACCGTAATTCTCGAAATCAGGCAGGGCGGTATCTCATATATCCGAATCAGCGACAACGGCTCGGGCATTGAGCGCGACGATATCAGAAACGCTTTTGTCAGCCACGCCACGAGCAAGATAAAAACCGCAGACGATCTCAATTCCATCCTCACCCTCGGTTTCAGGGGCGAGGCTCTCGCAAGTATAGCGGCGGTTGCAAAGGTCGAAGTGCTGACGGCTGTAAAAAATGAAAAAATAGGCACCAGATATTCGATAGAATACGGCGAGGAAATCCTGATTGACGATGCGGGCTGTCCCGCCGGCACGACTATTACTGTCCGTGATTTATTCCTCAAGACGCCCGCCAGGATGAAATTCCTCAAGAAAGATGTGACCGAGGCGAATGCAGTCGCCTCCGCTGTTGACAGAATCGCGCTTTCTCATCCTGAGGTCTCGTTCAGATTCATCAGAGACGGTAAGCAGGCGCTCATGACAAGCGGAAAAGGCGATTTACTCACCTGCATCCGCGAGGTGTTCGGCAAGGAATTCGCGTCGGGCCTCATACCCTGCAAAAACGAAACCTCAGGAATTAAAGTCAGCGGCTATATTTCAAAGCCGCAGTATTCAAGACCGAACAGAAATATGCAGTTCTTTTTCCTCAACGGCAGATTTATCCGCACGGGCACGGGCTCTGCGGCGCTCTCCGAAGGATACAGAAACAGCATAATGGTCGGCAAATTCCCCTCATGCGTAATTAATCTCGAAATCAATCCGTCACTCGTTGACGTTAATGTTCACCCCGCCAAGACAGAGGTGCGCTTCAGCGATGAGAAGCCAGTATTCAATGCGGTCTTCGGCGCAGTCAAAACCGCTCTTGACGAGGGAGATACAAGAATACAGGCGGAGCATATTCCGTCACCGTATCAGAGTGAAAAGCCTTTTACCTTCCCCGTATCTTATACCGACAAGCCGCGCGTTCCCGATGAGCAGATAAAGCTCGCGGACAAGCCTCGTGAGCCGATCCCTTTTAAGCCGAAGACGCAGTTTGTCGCAAACGCTCCCGCCGAAAAGCTTGAGGATGAGAGCAGGGCGGAATCCGATGAGGATATCCTTTTGAATTCCCCCTCATCCGCTCCGAAAGCAGAATACCGCGAGGAGACGGTTTCCGAAGCCCCGCTCCCGATAAATTCCGATGAATTTGAGGAGGAGCAGTTCCGCCTTATCGGTGAAGCGTTCATGACCTACATTATCTGCGAATACAAAAAGAAACTCATTATTATCGATAAACACGCCGCCCATGAGAGAATCATCTATGAGCGCCTCAAAAAGAGCGAAGGGGAGAGGACAGGCCAGATTCTGCTCTCGCCCGTGACAG
>JAFZOE010000023.1 GCA_017552845.1 Clostridia bacterium | reverse complement strand
GGAACCTATAGGCTTGCCTGGGTCTTTGATTCCCGCTCTCGAGCGCAGAATTGCCTCGCAGACCTTCTGCACCGCCTCATCCTGACCGATTACTCTCTTGTGGAGTATTCCGTCGAGGTGGAGGAGTTTATCCCTCTCGCTCTCAATAAGTTTTGAGACGGGGACGCCGCTCCAGCGGGAGACGATTTTTGCTATTTCCTCATCGGTTACCTTATCCCTGAGAATTGAATCCGCGCCGCTCTCGGCGTTTTTTTCCTCATCCTCGAGCTGTTTCTGAAGCTCGGGGAGTTTTCCGTATTTGAGCTGAGCGAGTTTTTCAAGGTTATAGTCATTCTGCGCCTTTTCAATCTGCGCATTTATATTCTCGATTTCGCTGCGGAGCTCGCGCACTTTGCCGATTGATTTCTTTTCATTTTCCCATTTTGCTTTGAGCGAATTGAATTCATCGCGCAGCTGTGCGAGTTCTCCTCTTATCTGCTCAAGATGGTCCACGGAGAGCTTGTCCGTCTCTTTCTTGAGCGCCTCCTCCTCGATTTCGAGCTGCATTATCTTGTGGGAAATCTCGTCGAGCTCGCTCGGCATCGAGTCGATTTCCGTCTTTATCGTGGCGCACGCCTCGTCAACGAGGTCGATTGCCTTATCGGGCAGGAATCTGTCGCTTATATATCTGTCGGAGAGGGTGGCGGCGGCAATCAGCGCGCTATCCTGAATTTTTACGCCGTGATAAACCTCATATCTCTCTTTTAGACCTCTGAGAATTGAAATCGTATCCTCAACCGTCGGCTCGTCTATCATGACGGGCTGGAAACGCCTCTCGAGCGCGGCATCCTTCTCGATATACTGCCTGTATTCGTTGAGCGTGGTCGCGCCGATGCAGTGGAGTTCGCCTCTCGCGAGCATAGGCTTGAGAATATTGCCCGCATCCATCGCGCCGTCGGTTTTGCCCGCGCCGACTATCAGATGAAGCTCATCAATAAAGAGAATAATCTTGCCGTCGCTCTTCTGGATTTCGGTCAGCACGGCCTTGAGCCTCTCCTCGAATTCGCCTCTGTATTTTGCGCCCGCAACAAGCGAACCCATATCGAGCGAAAAGAGTGTTCTGTCCTTTAATCTCTCGGGCACGTCGCCCTTGATGATTCTCTGGGCGAGGCCCTCGGCGATAGCGGTTTTGCCGACGCCCGGCTCGCCGATAAGGCAGGGATTGTTTTTCGTCTTTCTCGAGAGAATTCTGATTACATTCCTGATTTCCTCATCTCTGCCGATGACGGGGTCGAGCTTCTGCTGCCTCGCCATTTCCGTGAGGTCTCTGCCGTATTTTTTAAGTGCGTCGTATGTATCCTCGGGATTGTCGCTCTTGACCGAGCCCGAACCCCTGACATTCTTGAGAGCGGCGAGAAATTTATTCTCGTCTATGCCCGTGCTCCTGAGCAGATTTTTCATATCGGGATCTGCCCTGCGGATAATGCCGAGCATGATGTGCTCGACCGAGATATAGTCGTCTTTCATCGAAGCGGCGGCTTTCTCCGCTTCGTCAAGCGCCGAAACAGCCGGCTGAGAGAAATATGAATCCGCTCCGCTGACCTTCGGCAGAGAATCGATTTTTGTCTGAAGCGTGCTCAGAAGGGCGGGGGCGCTGATGCCCATGCTCTGGATAAGCGAAGGCACAAGCCCGCCGTCTGCGCTCATAAGCGCATAGAGAAGGTGGACCTGCTCAATTTGCTGGTTGCCGTGCTCCGCGGCGATACTCTGAGCAGACTGTATCGCCTCAATGCTCTTTTTGGTGAATTTTTCCGCGTTCATAATCTTATCCCCCTTTGTCTGAGTTTGTTTTTTCTCTGTAATTCAGTTTAATCATATCTTATTGCTGTGAATAAAAAACGGAGGAATCATGAACAAATTGTAAATAATTAGCACTCCAACAAATGGAGTGCTAAAAGCCGTAATTTATTTCAGCAGTTTGCCGTCTTTCAGAATAATTATTCCGCAGCCGTAGCCGGTCTTGTTTCCCGCCATCATCCATTTTTTATATGCGGCGCGTAGCTTCGTATCGGCAGGGCGCTCCTCGAGAGGCAGATCCGAATAATGGCCCCAGATGCGCCAGTCGTCATTGAAATTATCCTTTTCCTTCCATTCATATATCTCGAATTCCCTGTAGAATTTCATTATATTAGAATTCGGGTCAAGGAATTCCTCGTGCTTCGGGAAGAGGAGCCATGAGCCGCAGGTGAGAATCAGATATCCTTTGCGCGTGCGGATATCCTTAAAGAATTCATACGCTTTTTTATATGAATCCGCCCTGACCTCATCGGTCAGCGGAACACCCGAAGAGGGGATATGAAAATTGAGGCACTTCTGGCCTTTTCTGATTTTAACGCCCGTTTTCGTCGTGTAATTCATGCGGAATTCGCTGTATTCATACTGGAATCTGCCGAGCGCGAATCTGTTCATTTTGAGAAAGCCGTCATTCCAGTCGGCGACGAAGGTGCCTACCTGATGTTCGCATTCGATGCATTCAACCAGCTTGTATTTGAGGTCCGAAACGCCGTCCCAGAAGAGTTCCTCGCTGAGCCCCGCCTTGATATATCTCTTGTGAAGCAGCTCACAGCAGACCATAAGATAGACCATATCGAGAGTGTAGGGATGAATTCCGTTTTTCTCGGCGAGCTTGTCGATTTTTCTGATATATTTCCAAAGCGGCGCTTTGCCTGACATATATCCGCGCCTGAGTTTCTCAAACTCCGCGCCGAATTCCTTTTCGTTATCAAGGCGAGCTGCGACTGCCTCGAGCACCGGTATCGCCTCATCGGGGAAGCCGGTTCTCTTTTCTATTTCTCTGAAATGATCGGATAAATATTTCATAAAAGTTCCTTATTTCTCATATTTGTCGCAGAGATTGTTAATCTGGTCGGTGAATTTCGCGAGTTCCTTGTTTGAACTGCCCTTGAGCGACTCGGCAACCCTTTTAAGGCGGGCGACTGCCGAAAGCAGACGATCAAATACATCCTTTGCCCTCTTGGTTGCGAAATCCTTTTTACCCTCCGCGCGGATGATTCTCGCTTTTTCTATGCATTCGCCGCTCGCGAGGTCATAGACATCGCCGCTGTATGGAGCGATTGCGGGAGTATTAAGCTCGCTCTCGCAGGTGAGCGCGAATTCCGTGGAAACTGCGTCCTCGCCGTGATTTATGAATATCTGCTTCGCATCAACTTCCCTGAGCCATTGCAGAAGCATGTTCCTGTCGGCGTGGCCCGAGAAGCCGTTGAGATTATAGATTCTTGCCCTGACCGTGATATTGTCGCCGAAGAGCTTTACCATAGCCGCGCCGTCAATCAGGCGCCTGCCGAGAGTGCCTTCGCACTGGAAGCCGCAGAAGAGCACCGCGCATTCCCTGCGCCAGAGATTATGTTTGAGATGGTGCCTTATCCTGCCCGCTTCGCACATTCCCGAGGCGGAGATTATGACCTTGGGCTCGGGATTATTATTGATTGCCGTTGATTCCTCGCTCGAAACGGCCACGCGCAGATTCGGGAAGGAAATCGGATTTATGCCCTTCTCAAGCAGCGAAACGGTCTCATCGTCAAAGTATTCCGCGACCTCGGAGGAATATATACTGGTTGCCTCTATAGCTAGAGGGGAATCGACATAAACCGGGAAATTCCCGCAGTCCGGGCAGAGATTCTTCTCTTTGATTACTCTTATCAGATACAGAAGCTCCTGAGTCCTGCCGACCGCGAAAGCCGGAATCACAAGATTCCCGCCGCCGGAGAGCGTTTCATCTATCACCTGAGCAAGCTGGCCGACATAATCGGGCGCAGGTCCGTGCGTTCTGTCGCCGTAGGTGGATTCGCAAACAACATAATCGGCATGGGGAGGAGTCTGCGGATTCTTTATCAGCGGCCTGTTGAGATTGCCTACATCTCCCGAAAAGAGAATCGTTTTTGTGACGCCGTCTTCTGTGATTTCAAAGAGGATATTCGACGATCCGAGCAGATGCCCCGCGTCAAAGAAGCTGATTTTTATCCCGTCAAAGAGCCGGACCGTATCCTCATAATTGTGGGTTACAAAAAGTCGGACTGTTTTTTCGACATCTTCGGGAGTGTAGAGAGGCGTATATTGATCCTCGCCGCTCCTCTTCGCCTTTCTGTTCCGCCACTGAGCCTCAAATTCCTGAATGTGCGCGGAATCGCGCAGCATAATCGAGCAGAGTTTTCCGGTCGCCTCGGTCATGTGAATTTTACCGCTGAAACCGTTTGCGACCATATTGGGGATTTTGCCCGAGTGGTCAATATGGGCATGTGTCAGGCAGACCGCGTCAATTTCGCCGGGAACAACAGGTAATTCGCAGTTTTCATATATATCGGGGCCCTGCTCCATGCCGCAGTCAACGAGTATCTTTTTGCCGCAGGCTTCAATCAGAGTGCAGGAGCCTGTAACTTCATGGTTAGCGCCTATAAACATAACTCTCATATCAACACCGCCCTTCTGTTTTTATTCTATCACTTTATTTATATTTCTTCAATATTATTTTCGCATGCCGAGCTGCCAGAAGGCGACTGCCGAGGCGGCCGCAACATTGAGCGAATCCACTCCGTGCATCATCGGAATACGGACTGTATAATCGCTCAGTTCAACAGTTCGTTTCTCTAGCCCTTCGCCCTCGGAGCCGAGAATGACAGCGAGCTTTTCTTCACGATTCAGTTTTTCATCATCAAGCAGAACAGAATCATCCTCAAGAGCCATTGAAACGGTTGAAAAGCCCTGAGATTTCAGATGTTCAAATGTCTTATCCTGCCAGCCATCCTTATCGATGAACGCCCACGGAATCTGAAACACGGTGCCCATGCTGACTCTTATCGCCCTTCTGTAAAGCGGATCGGAGCATTCATAAGTCAGCAGAACGGCGTCAAATCCGAGAGCGGCGGCGGAGCGGAATATCGCGCCGACATTTGTCGGATTCATAATTCTTTCCAGAATAGCGATTCTCGATGCCCCTTCACAGACTTCGGAGACGGACCTCAGCGGCTTTCTTTTCATAAGACAGAGCGCCCCGCGCGTGAGCTCAAATCCCGTAATCTGAGTCAGAATATCGAAATCGGCCGTATAGACAGGAATATTTCCGCATCTGCGTATAATATCTTTTGCTTCTCCCTCAATATGCTTTCTCTCAAGCAGAAGGGAAACGGGTTCGCAACCCGCGTCCAGAGCTCGTTCAATTACCTTCGGACTCTCGGCGACAAACATCCCGTTTTCGGGTTTATCTCTGTTGAGAAGATCGCGCTCGTTGAGCCTCGCGAAAGCATCAAGCTCTGGGGCATTAAAATCTGTTATTTCAATGATATCCGGCATATAATCCCTCATTTGTCAAAAAGCCACGGCTCTGTGAACCGTGACTTCTCTTGTTTTACTGATTGTCTGCGGGAGCGCTGTCTGCCGCCGCTGCTGCTTCGGCTGCCGCGGCTCTTTCTTTTTCTCGCTCCTCGGCTCTCTGCTTTTCCTTCTCCGCCTCGATGGCGCTGAGCTTTTCAACCAGATATTCGAGTGCTTCGATATAGCCGTCAAAGCCCTTGCCCATTATCGTCTTTTCCGCATACATGCCGACATAGGAAATCTGGCGGAATTCCTCTCTCTCCTTGAGGTCGGTGATATGGACCTCGACGGTCGGCTTCTTGACCGTCTTGAGAGCGTCAAGAATCGCGATGCTGGTATGGGTATAGGCGGCGGGGTTGATGATTATACCGTCAACGCCTTTGTATGCCTCCTGAATTTTGTCAACGAGATCGCCCTCGTGATTTGACTGATACATATCGGCATATACATTGAGCTCATCGGCCTTTTTCTCAATCATTTTGCAGAGCTCTTTATAGGAACTCTCGCCGTAAATGTCCTTTTCTCTGATGCCGAGCAGATTCATATTCGGACCGTTTAATACAAGGATACGCATTTTGACAACCTTTCCGCCGTGACAGCAACATCACGGTCAACATCAATTATATAATCCGCAAAGCTTTCATAAGTTTCTCTGCGTTTGCTGAAGATTTCATAAACGGCGTTTTCGCCCGCGCTGAGCGGCCTGCCGCCTGTAGCAAGTCCTTCTATGTTGCGCCTGAGATAGATGATAATTCCGTTTTGAGCAAGCGCGTCTCTGTTTTCTTCGCGCATTACCGCGCCGCCGCCTGTGGCGATGATGATTCCGAGGCGTTTGCCGCATTCAGCGACTGCTTCGCTCTCGATATCCCTGAAATAATTCTCGCCGTCTGACGAAAAGATTTCGGGAATATTCCTGCCGTCTTTGGCGACGATAATATCATCCGTGTCAACGCATTCTCTGCCCATCTTTTCTGCGAGATAAGTGCCGAGAGTGGTCTTGCCGCAGCCCGGCATACCGATAAGCACGATATTTTTCATATCGGCGGTTATTTTATCAACAGCTTTATCGATAAGCGAATTATCAAATACCTTTGAGAAGAAATGCTCCGCCGAGCGAAGAGCCTGCGCCGCGAGCATCGGAAGGCCGTTGATATAAGGAATTCCGAGCTTTTTCGCTTCGAGCAGGAGAGCCGTCATACAGGGATTATATATCAAATCGATGACAAATTCAATATTTTTGAAATATTTTAATTTGAGCGGCGCCTTTCCGTTTTCGGGAAACATACCCACAGGGGTTGTGTTTACTATAATTGCGGTATCGTAATTCTTTTCAAGATTATCATAATTGTTTTCGCCGGTGCGGCTGATTACAAATGTTTCTTTTGCTCCGAGCCGCCTCGACGCGGCGACAGCGGTTTTGCTGGCTCCGCCGCTGCCGAGCACGAGCACTTTCCTGCCTGCGAAATCCGCTCCGAGCTTTTTAACCATATACTTGAAGCCGTAAAGGTCGGTGTTGTAGCCGAAAAGCCTGCCGTCTTTCCTCACAACCGTATTGACGCTGCCGATTTCTCTTGCTGTTTCGTCAAGGACATCGCATCTGTTATATGCCTCAACCTTATAAGGAATTGTCACATTGAAAGCGTCAATTGAAGTATCGGCAAAGAAAGCATCGAGCTCATTTTCTTCCCGCTCAAAGAGTTCATATTCATAATCGCCGAAAACAGAATGTATTTCGGGCGAGAGGGAGTGGGAAAGTTTTCTTCCGAGTAAACCGAACATTTTATTCACCTTATCAGAGCATGTCCGCGAGATCGTAGATGAGCCTTTCCGTCTTTTCCCAGCCGAGGCACGGATCGGTAATTGATTTGCCGTATTCGCCGGCGCCCTTCTGACAGCCGTCCTCAATATAGCTCTCAATCATGAAGCCCTTTACAAGCTTTTTGATATCGGGATTGTAAACTCTGCTGCTGACGACTTCTTTTGCGATTCTTATCTGCTCAAGATACTGCTTGCCGGAATTTGATTGGTTGCAGTCAACTATAACAGCCGGATTCTGAAGCCCCGCGGCAAGATATTTTTCATTGACAAACATAAGATCCTCATAATGATAGTTCGGCAGGGGATTGCCGTGTTTATTCATATATCCTCTGAGAATCGCATGAGCATAGGGGTTTCCCATGGATTTTGCCTGCCAGCCGCGATAGATGAAATGGTGGCTGCCCTGAGCGGCGGTGATGGCGTTCATCATAACTTCAATATCGCCGCTGGTCGGGTTTTTCATGCCGACCGGAACATCAATACCGCTCGCTGTAAGGCGGTGCTCCTGATTCTCAACGCTTCTCGCGCCGACTGCAACATAGCCGATAATATCATCGAGATATTTGTGATTGCTCGGGTAGAGCATTTCATCGGCGCAGATGAGTCCGGTTTCGCTGACAGCCTTCATATGAAGCTCTCTGATAGCGATGATTCCGGCGAAAAGATTGGGCTTTGCATTCGGATCGGGTTGATGGAGCATGCCCTTGTAACCCGCACCGGTGGTTCTGGGCTTGTTTGTATATATTCTCGGGATAATCATGATTTTATCCTTAACCTTTTCCTGAACGGGTGCGAGGCGGTGAACGTAATCGAGCACGCTCTCCTCCCAGTCCGCCGAGCAGGGGCCGATTATCAGCAGGAAGCGGTCGTCATCGCCAGAGAGGATTCTCTTGAGCTGAGCGACTTTCTGCTCGACTGTCTGCTGAACCGATGCGGAGAGGGGATACATTTCCTTGACCTCCATCGGAATCGGCAGTTTTTTATCAAATATCATATTCATACTCATTTTTATTTTCTCCTTATTTCTTGTTGAAAGCGGCTCTGCGCTGAGTTGAAAGCCGCATTTTTTTTCTGAGTCCTTCGCGGTCTTCATCCGCGAGAAGAGAGCGCATAGTCTGCATTTCCTCTATGAATCTGTCGATATCTGCGAGCAGAGGCTCTTTATTAAGAAGAAACAGTTCGCTCCACATATCGTCGTTGATATTCGCAATCCTCGTCAGATCCCTGAAGGAATCGCCCGTGTAGTCCGCGAGATGCGTGCTGTCGGAGCAGGTCATCAGCGCAACCGCTATGCAGTGCGTCAGCTGTGAGACGAAGCCTATCATTTTATCGTGCTCCTCGGGGGAGAGGACGCTCACATTTATAAAACCGAGCAGTCTGCCGAGCTCCTTGCACCATTCAATTGCTTCGGGAGTATTCTTATCTGTCGGCACAACGAGGAAATTTGCATCGCGGAACATTTTCTCGGTGCTGTTCTGAACTCCGTAAACCTCGCGCCCCGCCATCGGGTGAGCCGCTATGAATTCAACATCATCGCGCAGGATTGCCTGAATATCATAGACTATGCAGCTCTTGACGCCGGTGACATCTGTGATAATCGCGCCGCTTTTCAGATATTTCTGATTATCTGCAATCCATTTTTTGAAAACGTTGGG
>JAFZOE010000206.1 GCA_017552845.1 Clostridia bacterium | reverse complement strand
TCGCAGATAATGCTGTAGCTGAATGTATCAATCGAAAAGTTTTTCATACTGATTACCCCTTGCGGTAATGATTATCATTATTTATATACCGAACTGCACTGCCGGTAAGGGGCAGTGCAGAACTTGTCGCAGCCGTAAGCCGCTTATTGTTTATTGATTACATATTGGTCATAATCCCGAGAAAATCGGGCAGGCCGAGAGGCCCGAAAACGTTCATAATAATACCGTAGGCTATAAGGAACGGATAAGCGAGCGGCATGCCTAAAATCATAAATATTTTCCACATAATCATTTTCCTTTCTCTTTATATCTCGGTTTATATTCCGGTCAGCTTTATTCTATCACATATAATGACGAGTTTCAATATTTACAAATATATAATTTTATGATATAAGTATATAGGAAGGTGATATATTTGAAAAGACAAAGCGGAATACTTATGCATATCTCATCGCTTTACGGCGATTATTCAATAGGAAGTTTCGGCAAAAACGCGCTTGATTTTATTGATTTCATCAAGGATAAGGGCTTTTCGGTCTGGCAGGTTCTGCCGTTTACCGTGACCGATTCGTTCAATTCTCCTTATAAATCCGTTTCCGCATTCGGCGGCAATCCCTATTTTGTCGATCTCGAAAAGCTCAGCGAAGACGGACTGCTTACCAAGGCGGAGCTGGAATCTGCAAAGCAGAATTCTCCCTGGGCCTGCGAATTTGAGCGTCTTTACAAAGAGCGTCTGCCCCTGCTGATGAAAGCGTATAAAAGGTTCAAAAATGACAAAGCGGTCGATTCTTTTATGAAGGAACATCCGCATATTGACTCATTCTGCCGTTTCATGACTCTCAGGGAGCAGAATAATCTCAAGCCCTGGCAGGAATGGAAGATAAACGAAATTACCGATACGGATACCCTCGGCATGTGGAGATTCATTCAGTATGAATTCTTTACCCAGTGGGCTGAAGTCAAGGAATACGCGAACAAAAAAGGCGTGAAGATAATCGGCGATATTCCCATCTATGTCAGCGATGACAGCTGCGATGTCTGGGAAAACAGAAAGTTTTTCAAGGTGAATTCAAAGGGCTATCCCGAGCAGGTTGCGGGAGTTCCGCCCGATTATTTTACCGCCGACGGCCAGCTTTGGGGCAATCCTCTCTATGACTGGGTCGCTATGAAGAAAGACGGCTTCGGTTGGTGGCGTGAGAGAATGAAGCACACCCTTGAGATGTTTGACGGCGTCAGGATTGACCATTTCAGAGCCGTTGAATCCTACTGGGCAGTTGACGCTAAGGAAAAGACCGCAAGAAACGGCAAATGGCTCAAAGGGCCGGGCATGGATTTCGTCAATGCGATAAAAGAGGGCAATGAGGATAAAATAATTATTGCCGAGGATCTCGGAGATATAACCGATGAGGTCCGCGCGCTTGTCAATGAAAGCGGATTCCCCGGCATGAGAATTCTGCAGTTTGCTTTTCTCGATGATTCCGACAGCATCCATCAGCCGCATAATTATATCAAAAATTCGATTGCCTATACCGGAACTCACGATAACAACACGATATTCGGCTATCTCTGGGAATGCAGCGACGCCGAGAGACAGCGCCTGCTAGAATACTGCAATTTCACGGGTGATGACTGGGGAAAGGCTTCTCCGTGGCTCATCAGAAGCGTATTTGCAAGCGTCAGCGACCTTGCAATAATTCCGGTCCAGGATTTCCTTATGTATGGTTCGGATACAAGAATCAACAAACCCGGCGTTGCGGACGGCAACTGGAGCTACAGAGTCACCAAAGATCAGCTCGTCAATGCAGACGGCGAATTCTTCAAAAAACTCAACAGAATTTATAAGAGATATTGATATGGGATTTTTCAATTTCAGCGAAACAATTAACAGCGCATCGGCAAAAGCGGAAGCGAGAGCAAAAGAAAGCTTTGCCGCTATAGATGAAATCGGCGAATACAACCAGCAGAAGGTGCTCGCGGCATTTATCAACAACGGCGTCACCGAGCCCGATTTCGGAGCCACGACCGGTTACGGTTACGGCGACAGGGGCAGGGATAAGCTTGAAGTGATATATGCCGAGGTTTTCGGCGCCGAGGATGCGATAGTCCGCCATTCGTTTGTCAGCGGAACTCACACCCTTGCCGTTGCTCTTTTCGGTATTCTGCGCCCCGGAGATATTATGCTCTCGGTTACGGGAACGCCCTATGATACAATTCACGGTGTAATCGGTTTATCCGGAGAGGGAATGGGCTCGCTCAAAGATTTCGGAATCGAATATAAGCAGGTTGAGCTCAATTCCGAAGGCAGACCCGATCTGCAGGCAATAAAAGAAGCGCTTGAAATGAAACCCAGAATGGTCTATATTCAGCGCTCTAAAGGCTATACTTTAAGGCCGAGCCTCTCGGTCGCGGAAATTGGCGAAATTGCCGCTCTTGTTCATGAAAACAGTGACGCCGTTGTCATGGTTGATAACTGTTACGGAGAATTCGTCGAAAAAACAGAGCCGACACAGGCGGGAGCGGATATTATCGCGGGTTCTCTGATTAAGAACCCCGGCGGCGGTATTGCCCGCACCGGTGGATATATAGCCGGCAGAAAAGACCTTGTCGAGCTCTGCTCTTACAGAGCCACCACTCCGGGCCTCGGCAAGGAGGTTGGCTGCACAAACGGCGTAAACAGGGATATGTATATGGGCTTTTTCAATGCTCCGACCGCAGTTGCCGCCGCATTGAAAAGTGCTGTGTTCGCCGCGGCTCTCTTTGAGGATTTCGGCTTCTCCGTTTCTCCCGCGAGCGATGAGAACAGACACGATATTATCCAGACCGTCTGCCTCGGCAGCAGCGAACGTCTCTGTGAATTCTGCAAGGGTATTCAGGCGGGCTCACCGGTTGATTCTTTTGTCGTTCCCGAGCCCGCGCCTATGCCCGGCTATGACAGCAAGGTTATTATGGCGGCCGGAACATTTATCATGGGCGCTTCGATAGAGCTTTCTGCCGACGCTCCCTTGCGCGAACCCTATGCCGTCTGGATGCAGGGCGGCCTCAATTATCCGACCGGCAAAACCGCTGTTATGTTTGCCGCGGAGAATCTCTATAAGGCAGGTCTGCTTGAATGAATTATGACGGCATTTCCCGCGAAACTCTGTTCCTGCTCGCAGATAACAGATTCCGCAATTCAAAGGAATTCTATGATGAACATAAAGAAGAGCTTAAATCGGGTATAACAGTTCCGATGAGGCAGATTGCGGGAATTATATCTTCCGAATTTGCAAAACTCGATCCGCTTATGGTGACTAATCCCGTCAAAATGGTATCCCGCATCCGCAGGGATACGCGTTATACCAAGGATCAGAGCTTATACCGCGAGAATATGTGGATAATGTTTATGCGCGATAAGCATGCCTGGCACGGTTATCCCGCCTTCTGGTTTGAGGTTAGCCCCTCATGGTATTCTATGGGGATAGGAATTTATGCTACCGAATCCGGTCAGATGCAGCTCTTCCGCAAATATCTTCGCGAGCGCTCCGCCGAGTTTCTGAAATATGCGAAAAAATGCGGGAAAACCGGAGCATATATATTCGGCGCCGAGTATAAAAGGATGCCCGAAG
>JAFZOE010000205.1 GCA_017552845.1 Clostridia bacterium | reverse complement strand
ATAGCTTTCGCCCTTGAGCTGAGCCATATAGGCATCAAGGCGGTCGAAGTAGTTATTCTCGGGGATATACTGAGCGGCGAGAGATGCAAGAGCATAAGCACCGACTGCCGGGATGGAATCCGCCTCGGGATTGAAGTAGCAACCGTCGATGAAGTGGTTGAGAAGAATCTTTACGAGGGCTGCATAGATATTCTGATTGGAAAGAACATACTTCGGTCTGATGAAATCGGGATTGATGAAGTCGCTCTGACCGGAGTCGGTGGTGTTGGCAACAGCACCGCTGCTCTTGAAGGTGTAATATACATTACCCGTATTCTCATTGATGTGCTTATAAAGCTGCTCGGCAGCTTCTTCGGATGTGCCCTGAACTTTCTGGCCGTAGTAGGTAAGATAAATATCGTCGCCGGTTTTATCAACCCACTTCTCGTTCATCTCTTCGTTGGTATAGGTAAGACCTGCGGGAACCTCGAAACCGAAGAGCGGGAAGAGGCCGGGAAGCGCACGCGCAACGTCGTTGAGAAGGGACATGAAGTTGTCGGTAAGCTGAATGCCGCTGTAGGAAATCTTGACGAAGGTTGCAAGACCGCCTTCAACAAAGAACCAGTGAAGAAGCTTCTCAATCTTGGGAATGGGATAGGTTTCTTCATCGGAGTTGTATTCGATAGCGGGAGCGCCGTTGGCAACGCAGAGACCTTCGATAGCGCCGGTGATGGCGGTGAAGATCATATCCTGCATGATTGCGGTATCGCCCTTGCCGTCATTGATGCTGGGATCGATATCGAGAAGATCGATAAGCAGATCCTCAAGCTTATCGGATACGAATCCGCTAAGAAGAGCGTTGATTGCATTGTTGACGAGCTGATAGAAGTTCATTTTTGCGCCTGCATCAGGCTGGCCGTCTCCGTCTCTGTCGACAGTAATGGCTTCGCCGCCGAGGCTGGCTCCGCCGGGATAATTCCCGATATCGGGAAGGAAGGGTTCTTTACCCTCGCCGAGAACAGACTTGCCGCCGGTTTCAGCGGTGGTGCCGGTGCCGGTAACGAGCAACCAGTTGACGATATTCTGAAGATCGGAGTCAACTGTTACGCCGGAGGGAAGAGCATTATCGGTATCAAAATCGCTGTTGATGAGCTTCTGATAGAGAAGCTTCTTGAGAGCGGTGGGAAGATCTTCGATATATGCACCGACTCCATCAATACCCTTAATAGCGCTGTCAACCGTTCCGAAATTAATGGTTCCGTTAGTAATCTTGGCAAGTGTTCCTGCGTTTCTGTTAAGGAACTTGATAAGTCCCATAAGAACATCAAGGTCTGTTCTGGTATACTTGCTGCTTGATTTTTCAACGTTACGGCAGACACGGTTAGGATCGGTGACAACATTCTGATTGCCGAGATCCTGAACGTCGAGCTGTTCGATATCGCCTAAATCGAGCCAACCGACTATAGTGTTTATAAGTCCATCACTGACGCTGCCTCCAAACAGCTGAAGATCCAAAGCATTACTGACATACTCTTTTCCGTCACCTTTTGCACCTTTTACGATGTTGTAAAGGAAATAAAGAGCACTATCTATGCTGGTAAGGTCAGCTTTAAGAGTCGCCTTTACTGAAATGAAACCAAGATAAGTCTCATCGAGAACCGGCTCTTTGGTAAGGTCGAGAGCCGCATCATAAAGGAGACCGTCAAGAAGGTCAAGCACATAACCGGCTCCCTGCTGGGCTGTAAACTTATACTTCGAGACACCGTCTGAATAAGCGGTCGGATAGATGTTGGCTACTTCATAGTTATTGTCTTTGGTCTTTGCAAAAGCAGTGGGAATGCCAATGCCCATAACCATGATGACAGCCAGAACAAGCGAAAGAACTTGTTTTGCCTTTTTCATAAAATGCACCTCCATTGAATTTGCCGCCGTAGCGGCGTAAAAGCACATATACTTACGCCCTTTATATTATAGATGCGTTATTGTATAAATCATACCCAAATATAAACTTTTTGTAACGAATTTATGAACGAATTGTAAACTCCGTCACAATGCCGAAATCAGCCGCTTTCACTTGTGAAAGATGCATAAAGAAACGGCGGTATTCTGCCGAAAAAGCAAAAATGCCCTCTCCGAAAAAGAGAGGGCTGAAATGCAATTATTATTCAATTATCTGACAGATATTGTCGTCTTTGTCATCATAGATTTTATAGAACTGATCGAAGTCCATTTCGAGAATATCATTATTTCTATATACTAAACACCTTATAGATTTATCCTTGTCAATCAGCTTATCATTGCCGTTATCACCCATCTTGACCTGCTCCTGATAATCTGCGTCAGAATCATAATATCTGTATATCAATTTATAATCAGCCTTGCCCTTTTTGAATATAACCTTTTCGTATATTCTCAGGCCAGTATATTCACTCTTCGCTACAATCTGCTTATTCTTTTCGGTTTTTCCGAGTTCGCTCTCGAGTTTGGCTATATCCTCTTCTATTTTTTCCTGCTGCTGCGAAGACTCGGCGGCCGCCTTTGATTCGCTCTCCTCCAGATATTTGCTGTATTCCTCGGGATCGGTAATTATCTTTTTCTGGCAGGAGCAGATACCGAGAAGCACAAAGCACAGAAGCAATACAGATAATGCCTTTTTCATAATATAACCTCCATATAATAAATGTATCTTAATTATTTTTGAAACCCTCCAGCAGGCGCGGGAGCAGAGTTTCCGCCTCGCGGGAAAGGGAATAATCGCCGTTTGACAGGCACCAGTCGCTGATAAGCGCCCTCTCGCACATGGCATAGGCGCGCACGATTTCATTGACGGATAACTCATCTGCGAATTCGCCGTTTTCCTTGCCTTCGATAACAATCGCGCGAAGAAGCTTATAGTAAGTGCGGTTATGGTCAAGCAGGTTGCGGTCTCCGCTTGAAATCAGCTGAGATGAATACAGGCGGGCAAGCAAATCAAGCGAAACCGAATTTTCTATATGCCTGAAAAGCTCGCGGTTGAGATACAGCAACTTTTCCATCGCGGTATCGAATCCACTCACGGCAGGCTCAAGCTCCTCATACTTGCTGTCAAACACGCTCGAAAGAGTGCTGAGCAATTCATCCTTACTCTTGAAATAATGATAAAACGAGCCGCGCGAGGTCCGGGATTCATAGACAATATCCTCGACCGTCGTATTATCGTATCCGTATTTATAGAACAGCGCCCAGGCGGCGTTGACTATTTTCATGCGGGTATTGCGGGTATCTTTCTTAGGCATTGGTATTCCTCAATTCTTCAGCGACTGCATCGGGGCGGGAATTCTTCCGCCGCGGGCAATGAATTTTGAGGGCGAATAAGTTGAGAGCGGCATAACCGGACCGCCTCCGAGAAGGCCTCCGAAATCGAGCTCTTCGCCGACCTTTTTGCCGATTGCGGGAATAACCCTGACAGCGGTTGTCTTTGAATTCACCATACCGATTGCTGCTTCATCCGCGATTATGGCCGCAATCACATCGGCGGGAGTGTCACCGGGAATATTTATCATATCGAGACCGACAGAACAGACCGCGGTCATCGCTTCGAGTTTGTTGATTGTCAAGGCTCCGCAGCGCGCGGCGTCAATCATGCCGGCGTCTTCGGTAACGGGAATAAATGCGCCGGAGAGACCGCCGACATGAGAAGAAGCCATGACTCCGCCTTTTTTGACAGCGTCGTTAAGCAGGGCGAGAGCGGCGGTGGTGCCGTGGCAGCCGCAGACCTCAAGACCCATTTCCTCAAGAATATGGGCGACCGAGTCGCCGACAGCCGGAGTCGGAGCGAGGGATAAATCAACAATTCCGAAAGGAACGCCGAGGCGCTCGGATGCTTCGGCGGCAACGAGCTGTCCCATTCTTGTAATCTTGAAAGCCGTCTTTTTGATAAGATCGGCAACCTTGGTCAGATCCATTGTATCGCTCGCCTTCGCAAGCGCAGCGCGGACAACGCCGGGACCGGAAACGCCGACATTGATTACGCAGTCGGGCTCGCCTGCTCCGTGAAATGCGCCCGCCATGAACGGGTTATCCTCGGGGGCGTTGCAGAAGACGACCAGCTTCGCAGGGCCGATGCAGCCCTTATCAGCGGTGAGT
>JAFZOE010000204.1 GCA_017552845.1 Clostridia bacterium | reverse complement strand
TTAAGAGAATTGCCTCCCTTGCAGGCGGCTCGGGCGGCGGCAGACCCGACAGCGCAATGGCAGGCACAAAGGATATATCAAATATCGAGAGCGCCATGTCGGCGGTAGCCGATGCTCTCGCAGAAATGCTTAAATAAGGAGAGAGATTATGGATTGTTTATTCTGCAAAATCGCGACGGGTGAAATTCCCTCAACGAAGGTTTACGAAGATGATACGGTGCTCGCATTCAACGATATCAATCCCGAGGCACCCGTGCATATTCTTCTTATCCCGAAGCAGCATATAACCTCTATGGCGGATATCACTGAAGAAAATTCCGCAGTTGTTGCCCATATCTTTGAAGTAGCGGCGAAAATTGCCGCCGAGAAGGGCTTTGCAGACGGTTTCAGAGTCGTTTCAAACTGCGGCGACAGCGCCGGTCAGACCGTTAAGCATCTTCATTTTCATCTTATGGCGGGCAGAGATTTCGGCTGGCCCGCAGGCTGATAAAGGAGAATTATTATGAGCGAAAACAAGTTTTATACCGTTGATATCGCAGGTCTCAAGAGAGATCTGCCGGTCTGCCCCCTCAACGAGCATCTTTCAATAGCAGGTTTTGTAATGTTCGGCGATGTCGAGCTGACCGTTCACGCCGCAAAAGAGCTTCTCGCGAGAGTGCCTGAATTTGATTATATTCTCACTCCCGAGGCAAAAAGCATTCCTCTCGCCTACGAAATGAGCAGGCAGAGCGAAAAGAAATACTTTGTTGCCCGTAAGAAAGACAAAATCTATATGAAGAATCCCGTCAGGGTTAAAGTTAAATCGATTACCACAAAAGGCGAGCAGACCCTTATTCTTGACAGCACAGACGGAGAGCAGCTCAGAGGCAAGAGGGTAGTCATAGTTGATGACGTTATCTCCACCGGCGAATCGCTCAGAGCCGTTGAAGAGCTTGCCGCGGCTTTTGACTGCAAGGTTGTAGCCAAAACAGCCGTTCTTGCCGAGGGAGCCGCGTTTGACAGAGAAGATCTGACAGTTCTCGGTTTTCTTCCCCTTATTGAAACCTGATAATTCCGGAGGGATGATATGTCACGGCCGTTTGCCGTAATCGGAATAACGGTTTTTGCGGTTCTGATGATACTCGGCAGCGCTTCGGAGCCTGTGGTTCTTATAGCGTTTGCCGTCTTTACCGCGGCGCTTCTCGTGAGCGTTCTTGTAAAAAGCATACGCAGGCAATCGGTGTTCCCGGTTGCCTTTGCGGGTGCTGCCGTGGCATGTCTCATGCTCCTGTGCGTCAATGAATTCTATTATTATCCCACCCTGAAACTTGCCGGCTCCGAGCATAATTCAAAGATTCTGATTACGGATGAAACCGAGGCAAAATACGGCAATTACTATGCCGAGGGCACGGCGACGGAAATAGACGGTGAAAGGGCGAAGGTGAAAGTGCGCCTTGTCTTTTCCTTTTCACCGGAGATTTCCCCTTATGACACAATTGAAGGCGATTTTTCGTTTTATAAACTCGGAGAGACTTCCGAAGATCTGCTTGTTTCATACAAGTCGCAGGACAGATTCATCGGAGCTTATCCGCTGAGCGGCGAATTCGTCAATTCCGGCAGGAGCGGATTTCATCCTGGAATGTATCTGATATCCGTGCGCTCTGCTGTCAGAAGAACAGTAATGAAACAGCTCCCCAATGATTACGGAGCGCTCTGCATAGCGCTTATGACAGGTGACCGGACCCTGCTCTCTCAGGAGGCCTATGACAGCCTGCAGGACTGCTCTCTGACGCATATAATCTGCGTTTCCGGCCTTCATATTTCAATTTGGTGCGCCGCTTTTCTATGGCTTCTGAGGAAAATGCATCTCGGCAAAAAGCTCTCCTGCGCGCTTACAATTCCCGCTCTGCTGGCGCTGATGGTGCTGACGGGAATGACATATTCGGTCCTTCGCGCCGGTATAATGATGCTGATTTTCCTTGTCGCCGAAATTGTTTCGCAAAGGCGCGATTCACTCAATTCTCTCGGAGCCGCGCTGATTATAATATCGGTAATGAATCCTTATGCTCTGCAGAGTCTGTCTCTCAAACTCTCTGCGCTTTCAACTCTCGGAATCATTCTCTGCAATATATATGTTATGCCGAAGGCCACTGAATACTTCGCGGATCATAAATCTTTTAAAATCACGGAAAAACCCGTGAAACTGCTGATAATCACGCTGGCGGCTGTCGCATTTACAATGC
>JAFZOE010000203.1 GCA_017552845.1 Clostridia bacterium | reverse complement strand
GCGGCGGGTTTCTCGGCCGCGGGTTTCTTTTCCTTAGCGGGCTTTTCGGCGGCCTTTTCCGTCTTTTCGGGTTTCTCGGCTTTTTCCGTTTTTTCGGTCTTTTCTGCCTTGGAAGTCTTCTTTGCGGGTTTCTCCGCTTTTTCCTCTTCCTTTTCCGCCTTTTCGGCTTTGGCAGTTTTCTTTGCAGCCTTCTCGGTCTTTTCTTCGGGAGCGGGCTCTTCAGCCTTCTCCTCTTTCTTTGCCTTGGATGCGCTCTTCTTTGCAGGCTTCTCTTCAGCCTTCGCGGGAGCGGTCATGGCAAAATAAGCATCGAGGCTGTCGGTCTCGAATTGCTTGGTATAGACCTCGAAGATCATATCGAGCTCGTCCTGCTCGGGGGCGGTGTTTCTGGTCCTCTTGCCCTCGAAATACTGACCAAGCAGCGCCACTATCTCGGGCGCCTTGACCTCAAGGTCGGCTGCTATATCGGAAATTTTATATTTAGTAGTTACCATTAATTAACCTCCTCTTCGGGTTTAAGAAGTAAAAGCATTGCGTTTGCAAAGCCCTCGTCGTTGACCGTAAGCACTGCGGATTTCAGGCCGGTCGCTTTGCCTATTTCTGACATATCGGATTCGAGCACGGCCACCGGAATTTCGTTGCCGCCGAATCCATTTTCTCTTTTGATTTCGTTTCTCAGCCTTTCGGAAGAATCGCTGCTGA
Source organism: Clostridia bacterium (assembly GCA_017552845.1). Taxonomy (GTDB): domain Bacteria; phylum Bacillota; class Clostridia; order Oscillospirales; family Acutalibacteraceae; genus CAG-177. The sequence goes on along the minus strand of JAFZOE010000203.1, from coordinate 3,646 downwards.
GCAGACAGAGCTTTGCGTTTTTGTTTCTTATCGCGCCGACTGCGCTGTCGTGGCCGCAGCTGAGTTTATTCGCTCTGCGGCACATTCCGAGAAGCGAGAGAAGCTTCGGATTATCCACCTTTGAGTTCTTCCTCCATTCTCTCGTAAACATCCGGAGGTATTTCGCATGAGAAAGCGCGCTCAAACCGGCCCGCCTTACGCGCCTTGGAGAGACATGCCGCGTCGCGGCAGACATAGGCTCCTCTGCCCGGTTTTTTGCCGGTGAGATCGAGCGATACCTCTCCTTCGGGGCTTCTGACGACCCTGACAAGTTCTTTCTTGGGCTTCATTTCGTTGCAGCCCGTGCATTTTCTCATGGGAATACTGCGGTGTGTCGGCATATTTTCACTTCCTGTTATTCAACGTCAAAGTTAATTACGGGTTCTTCGTATTCGGGTTTGATATCTATCTTCCAGCCGGTCAGTCTCGCGGCGAGGCGGGCGTTCTGGCCCTTGTTGCCGATAGCGAGCGAAAGCTGGTTGTTGGGAACGGTTACTCTGCAGGATTTCTCCTCCTCGCTGAGAATCTCAACGCTGATGACCTCTGCGGGAGCGAGGGACGCTGCGACGAATTCCGCCGGATCGGTGCTGTAATTGACTACATCGAGCTTCTCGCCGCCGAGCGCGTCAACGATTCTGTTGATTCTCGCGCCCTTCTGGCCGATGCAGGCGCCGACGGGATCGACGTTTTCGTCATTTGAAAATACCGCGATCTTGCTTCTTGAGCCGGCTTCGCGCTCGATGCCGTAAATCTCAACGATGCCATCGATAATCTCGGGAACCTCGATTTCGAGAAGCCTGCGGACCAGACCCTTGTGAGTTCTCGAAACCATTGCCTTGGGACCTTTTGTTCCCTCTTTGATTTCGGAAATATAGACCTTGATATAGTCGCCTTCTTTGAAATCGTCGGTCGGAATCTGCTCGCTTCTGGGCAGACGCTCGACAACCTTGCCGATTTCGATGATGCAGTCCTTCGTGTCGGGATCGACTCTGATGACCTTCGCGGTCGCAAGCTCCTGCTCTTTATCCTTGAGCTCGGCTCTCTTGCGCTCCTGCTCGGCGTCGCCGACATTCTGGCGGATCAGATGCTTGCCCTTGACTGCGTTTATGCGGCTTATCTCTTTGGTATTGATTTCTTTATCGATAAAGTCGCCGATTTTGATTCTCTTCTTGATGTTTCTCGCGTCTTCAAGCGAAATCTCGCCGATGGGATCGGTAACCTCTTCGACTACCACGCGGCGGATGAGAGTGCGCAGGGTCTGCTTCTCGGGATTTATATCAACGACTATTACATCTTCTCTGTCGCCGTAATCCTTTTTGATTGAAGTGATTATTGATTTTGAAATCGCCTCATAGAGCGCTTCAACGGGAACTCCCTTTTCGTTTGCCATCGCGGCAACTGCCTCAAAAAATTCTGCGTTCTTCATTTTTGTCAATCATCCTTTCTCATTCGAAATCGTCAAGTTTAATATATGAAGTTTCTTTTTTATCTAAATCCATTGCGGAGCCGTCCTCAAGGTGCAGGGTAATCCTGCTCTTGTCGCAGTCCTCGAGAATTCCGGAAAAATCTCTTTGGAAATTGACCGGCCTTATCAGGCGGACCTTTATCTTTTCGCCCTTGTATCTTTCAAAATGCTCGGGGCGCGTCAGCTCTCTTTCGAGACCGGGGGAGCTTACCTCAAGGCAGTAGCTCTGCTCAATCGGATCAAGCTCGTCGAGCGGCTTGTCTATCGCTCTGCTGAAAGCCTCGCAATCTTCTATTCCTATGCCGCTCTCCTTATCGAGGAAGACTCTCAGGAACCAGTCGGCTCCCTCCTTGAGAAAACGTATATCCCAGATTTCAACGCCGAGTTCCTTGGCTATCGGCTCTGCAATCTGCCATACCGCGGCAACGACGTTTCCGCCTTTTCCTTTGGGCATAACAAAACCTCCGTTCTAAAAGTAAAAGAGCGGGCCGACCCACTCCTTTACACTACTCTTATATACTTACCTTGATGATAATATCACTATATATTATAAAAGTCAAGTATTTTTTATTTAAGGGACGAGTATGCCCTTAGTGATGAATACGGTCGCGATGCCGAAGTAAATAAGAAGAGTCAGCGCATCGACGATAGTCGTAATCATCGGGCCCGCCATCAGCGCGGGGTCAAGATGCAGGAGCTTTGCAAGAATCGGCAGAGAGCAGCCGATTGTCTTTGCCACTATGACAGCGCCCACCATCGCGAGGCAGACTACGAGGAATACCGAAATATTCGTCTCGGTCTGGAAAAACGGGATTTTGCTGAGCAGGAACATTCTTGCGAAGTTTGCCGCCGCGAGAATCAGGCCGCACATAACGGCAACCCGTATTTCCTTCCAGAGAATCTTGAAATAATCCTTGGGTTTGATGCTTCCGAGCGCGAGTCCGCGGATGACAAGGGTTGAAACCTGGTTGCCCGCGTTTCCGCCCGTATCCATCAGCATCGGAATACACGCCGTCAGCGCGGTATAGACGGCGAGCTTATCTTCAAAGCTTGTGATTATCCTGCCCGTAAACGTGGCGGAAACCATAAGTATAAGCAACCAGACGATTCTGTTCTTTGTAAGTCTGAATACGCCGGTTTTGAGGTAGTCATCTTCGGAGGGGAGCAGCAAAGCCATCTTTTCAAAGTCTTCGGTGTTCTCTTCCTGGATGACGTCGACGATATCGTCAATCGTGATAATACCGACCAGACGGTGCTCGTTATCGACAACGGGAACGGAGAGAAGGTCGTATTTACGCACTATCTCCGCGACCGTCTCCTGGTCGTCAAGAGTGTTGACGCAGATGAGCTGATCGTCGTCATACATGATATCGCTGAGCACCTTATCGGGGCGTGCGACTATGAGCTTGCGAAGCGGAAGCGAACCGACGAGCTTGCGGCTCTTATCGAGGCAGTAGCAGGTTTCAATGGATTCCTTATCCTGCGCGGTGCGGCGCAGCTCGTCAATGGCCTCGTCGACCGTCGAAGTTTCCTGGAACGCCGCCATTTCGACCGTCATTATGCTGCCCGCGGAATCCTCGGGATAACGCAGGAATTTATTTATCGTGTCCCTTGTTTCCCTGCTGGTCTGCGCGAGAACTCTTGTAACTACATTCGCGGGAACTTCTTCGAGGAAGTCAACCGCGTCGTCGATGAACATATCCTCAACGAGGTTGTGAACTTCAACGTTAGTGATTGAATTGATGACCGTCTCCTGAGTATCGGAATCGAGATAGGAGAAAACCTCCGCCGATGAATCCTTCGGCAGCAGGCGGAATATCTTGACCTGGTTTTCGGGATCGGCCTCGGATATCGTCTGCGCAATATCGACAGTGTTCATTTCGCGCAGGATATCCTTGATAGTGGAAAACTTGTTTTCCGAAAGCATTTTCAGCAGTATGGAGAGCAAAACTTCATTTTCCAATAATAAAACACCCTTTCCGCAAAAGCGCAAGGGTGCCGGTAACGACAATTATATAACCGTAAGGAAAGTTAAAAAGATTCCCGAACAGCCGATGCACTTCTGACTATTGAATTTTGAATAAGGCATAATCGATAGTGACTACTGTCGCCGCTCAAGGAATCTCACCACCTTGTGAATTT
>JAFZOE010000202.1 GCA_017552845.1 Clostridia bacterium | reverse complement strand
TCAGATTCGAGCTCGTAGAGCCCGTTCGCATCCTCTTCAAGGACGAAGTCAGAGCGGTCGGCTCGGCTCTCGGCCTGCCCGACAGCATGGTTTACCGTCAGCCGTTCCCGGGCCCCGGTCTCGGAGTCCGCTGCCCCGGCGCAATCACCAGAGACAGGCTTGAGGCGGTCAGGGAGGCAGATGCGATTCTGCGCGAGGAATTCGCGAAGAACGGTCTTGAAGGCAAGGTATGGCAGTATTTCACCGTCGTTCCCGATTTCAAATCGACCGGTATCAAAGACGGCGAGAGATGCTTCGAATGGCCCGTAATCATCCGCGCGGTCAACACCCGCGACGCGATGACCGCAACGGTCGAGAATGTCCCGTTTGAGCTTATGCAGCATATCACTCAGCGCATCATCACAGAGGTCAAGGGCGTAAACAGAGTTCTCTACGATTTCACCCCGAAGCCGACGGCGACCATCGAATACGAATAATAAAAACAAAACTCCCGGAGCAAAACTCCGGGAGAATTTTTAATCCTTTTACAGCGTCAGCAATATATGCAGAACTATGAATGCGATTGCGAGCAGGAAGTTTATGCAGTTCCTCTCGCAGAAGGCGCCGATTCTTGTAACGAGTGCGAGGGGGAAGGCAAGAATTCTGAGAATCAGCGGCGCTTTCTTTTCGGTATATGCCAGATGCCAGTATGTCAGTATATCCTCGGTCAGCGGGAAGAGGCTGCAGAGGAACGACACGCCGAGATAAATCAGAATAACATAGAAGATAAACATTCCGATTGAATCATAGGGAGTGATGCCCATATAGAAGATATTGAGCACTCCCGCGTAGAGGAACGCCATGCCGGCGTTGAACATCATGAAGCCGGGGCCGGTCGCCATGAGCCAGGCGGACCAGTGGGTTGTCGCGAGCGCGTGCTCGACATGGCCGCAGGCCTCGTCGGCTCTGAGATAGCCTTCGCTCTCGACGGGCAGATGAAGAATCTTGCAGGTCAGATGCTCCCAGAAGCCGCGGATGTATGTGCCCGGGAAGAGTATGAATTTGAAGATAACATAAATCAGTCTCATATAAGGTCACACACTCCTTTCGTCACGGCATCCTTGACATCGAGCTTGCCCTCGATAATCTGACGGACTGTATCCGTCGTGAAGTTGCGGTCCTTGAAGGAATCGATGATGTCGCCGATATGCTCGGCGTTTTCGGTATCCTTCTCGCCGTATTTATCGGCAAGGAAAGCGCTGACATAGAGGGTAGCGTAGATTTCCTCGGTCATCGCGCTTGAGTCATTATAATAGGAAGCGCGGTAATATGCCTTTTCGTCGGCGAGATAAGCCTGCTCATAGGCCTCGTCATATTTACCCTGAGCGAGATAGGCGAGGGCGAGCTGGCGGTTGTATTCGGGAATCAGCTCATAGAGCTGCTGAGCGACGTCGACGGTCTCTTCAACCTCATCATAATCGCCGCGGACTCTCGCGAGCCATATGAGAAGCTGATAGCCGGTGTCAGAGAAGGTGTTTTCGGTCGTAAGGTTGTTCGCGCAGTAGTTGTTGATTTCGGCCTCCGCCTTGTCGAGCTCGTTTCTCTTGAGATAGATTCTCGCGAGCTGTTTGACGGGCTTTTCGTCGGAGAGATCGCGCTTTCTAAGTTCATCGATGATTTTCATTGCGTCATCGTCTTTATCGCGCTTAATCAGCGAATCAATATACTGAGTGAGATAGAGGAATCCCCAGTCGGCGCCCGCCTTGTCCCTGCTCTCATAGGTCTTGTCAAGATAGCCGTAAACTATATCGTCGCCCATTTCGCACATGCCGGCGATATCATAGCAGTAGAGATTGAGGAGCTGCTCGTCAATCCCTTCCTGCCCGCGGAGTTTTTCAAGCTCTTCGAGAGCGGGCTTGCCGTCCTCGGGCGTGGTCTTTTCGGTATTCACGATTTTATCGTAAATATCCTCGACCTTGAGATACATATCCTCATATTTCTTGTATATTTCCGTGTTTTTCTTCACGGCGCGGCTGTGTTCCTGATATTCCGCCGCTCCCGGGCTGTCGAAAATATACTGCTTATACTGTTCGGAAACGAGGGGATTGTAGAATTTCACGCTCGCCTTGAAAATCTTGTTGTCAAGCGAGGAGCCGGTCTGCAGGAATTTATCGGCAAATGAAAGACCCGAAAGCGAGCTGCTGACATTTGAGGCAACCTCGTCCGCCTTCCTGAAAGATTCGATGGCGGAATACATAATATGACCGGTCTGATAGATATGCCCCTCGAAAACCTGGAGCGAGGGCAGAGCGGAAATGCAGACGATTATAAACGCGGCAAGCGAGCCGATGAGGGCAACAGCACCCGCGACATAGCGGAAAAAGCCGATATGCGTCTTGACATACTTGCGCTCGCACTTGCGGCAGTATTCGTGGCCGCGAGCGGCCTTCTCCGATT
>JAFZOE010000201.1 GCA_017552845.1 Clostridia bacterium | reverse complement strand
TCGTCGCTGTCAAAATATCCGTATTCATTGAGTTTTGCAAGCTCGGCGAATCTGTCGTTATCGGGCTCAAGACCTATGGCAACAAACAAGCCGTCTACTTTCAGTTCGGTTTCTTCGCCGCTTGCTGTTTTGCAAAGAGTAAGCCCCTTAAGCTCATCGTCGCCGATAAGACGAGAGATAACAGTACCGGTGATTACTTCGACATTATCCTTGCTCTCAATCTTTTCAACGAGCTTTGCTTCGCCGGTGAGAAAATCGAGATTCTGAATAACGATGACTTTCTGGCATAAGCCCGAAAGCAGAATCGCTTCCTGCAGAGCGGAATTTCCGCCGCCCAGCACTGCCACGGTCTTGTTTCTGTAAAAAGCACCGTCACAGGTTGCGCAGTAGGATATTCCCCTGCCGACCAGCTCGTTTTCATTCGGGAGACCGGTCTGTCTGTGCTTTACGCCGACTGCTATGATAACCGCCTTGGCTTCGTGCTCGCCCTTATCGGTGACTACCGTCTTAGTTTCGCCGTTATCCTTAACGGAAAGCACGGTTTCCATCTCTATATCAGCGCCCTGGGAAATAACCTGCTCCACGAGCTTGTCGGCAAATTCATTGCCGCTCATCGTGACAAAACCGGGATAATTCTCAATCTGGGGTGAATAGGTAGTCTGGCCGCCGAAGGTGCTCTTCTCAATTACGAGCACTGTCTTATTCGCCCTGCGGGCATATATTGCAGCGGTGAGCCCCGCAGGGCCCGCGCCGACAACGATTATATCACGCATCTTATGCCTTCTTTACGTTTTCAATAAAGCTGAGAACTGCCGCGAGATCGGGATAGAGCTCGACGTTGCCGTCGGTAATGACAACAAGTGTCGGAGCTGTGCGGATATCGAGAGCGATTGCGAGCTCTTCATTCTCATACGCATTGATCTCTTTAAATTCAATACCCGCTTCCTGAAGCTTGGGAATAGCTATCTTGCACTTGGCGCAGGTCGGAGTCTTGAAAAGATAAATACCGTCGGGGAGAGCGGCAGTCTGGGCGGTGCTGTCGCCGCAGCAGGCGCAGGCGGCCTCATGAGGATGGAAATGGCTGCCCTCTTTGGTATACATCTTTCTGTCTTTATATTCCTGAGCCTTGCCGTCGTTCCAGTTCTGGACGGGACGGTAATAGCCTGTAATTCTCGAATAGACTTCCGCGCTCTTTCCGCAATCCGGGCAGGTGAAATGCTCGCCCTGGATATAGCCGTGATCCTTACATACTGAATAGGTCGGAGAAAGAGTATAATACGGGAGCTTGTAATTCTCTGCAATCTTGCGAACGAGGTCTGCCGCTGCTTTCCAGTCGGGAAGCTTTTCGCCGAGGAAAGCGTGGAAGACGGTGCCGGAGGTATAGAGAGTCTGAAGCTCATCCTGAATATCGAGAGCCGCAAATACATCATCGGTAAAACCGACGGGAAGATGCGAGCTGTTGGTATAATAGGGAGTTTCCTTTGAAGCGGTGATGATGCCGGGATAGCGCTGAACATCATGCTTCGCAAGGCGGTAGGAGGTGGATTCGGCGGGAGTTGCCTCAAGGTTATAGAGATCGCCGTATTTCTCCTGATAATCGCTCAGGCGCTCGCGCATGTGATTGAGAACGTCCTTCGCAAACTGCTGGCACTTGGGATCGGTCATATCGGCCTGAACCCATTTTGCATTGAGACCGACTTCGTTCATACCGACAAGGCCGATGGTTGAGAAGTGATTCTCAAATGTGCCGAGATAGCGCTTGGTATAGGGATAGAGGCCCTCGTTGAGAAGCTTGGTGACAATCTTTCTCTTGATTGAGAGGGAGCGGGCCGCGATATCCATCATCTTATCGAGACGCTTATAGAAATCTTCTTCGTTTTCGGCAAGGTATGCGATTCTCGGCATATTGATGGTTACAACGCCGATTGAGCCGGTGCTCTCGCCGCTGCCGAAATAGCCGCCGCTCTTCTTGCGGAGCTCTCTCAGGTCAAGGCGCAGACGGCAGCACATTGAGCGGATGTCGCTCGGCTCCATATCGCTGTTGACATAGTTTGAGAAATAGGGAGTTCCGTATTTGGAGGTCATTTCAAAGAGAAGCTTGTTGTTCTCTGTTTCGCTCCAGTCAAAATCGCTTGTGATGGAATAGGTCGGAATGGGATACTGGAATCCTCTGCCGTGAGCGTCGCCCTCAATCATGATTTCGATGAAGGCCTTGTTGACCATATCCATTTCT
>JAFZOE010000200.1 GCA_017552845.1 Clostridia bacterium | reverse complement strand
CTCATCATCCAATTATATTCAGGCCTCTCAAATCAATAAGCGATGAAGATCCGGTTACAGCTTTAATCAGGAACAATATCAATATAATCTGCGCTCATACAAATCTTGATAAATCGGCAGAGGGCGTAAATTTCGTGCTTGCGAATACTCTCGGACTTAAAAATATCCGCCGATTTGAAACAGACACAGAAGCGAATATGTGCCTTATCGGAGATATTGAAGAAACAAATGCAACGGAATTCTCAAGAATTGTTTCCGAAAAGCTTTGCGCAACAGTAGAATTCACCGATGCGGGTAAAACAATAAGAACAGTTGCTGGCTGCGGCGGTGCAGGCGGAGAATTCATTTATGAATTACAGAATAAGGTCGACGCATTCGTCAGCGGAGAATTCAGCTATCATGAATTCCTTGATTCAAAGAGGCTTGGCATTTCCGCAATCAGAGCCGGACATTTTGAAACAGAGAATCCGGTTATTCCTTATCTGCACGATAAAATAAGAAACTATTTCAATATTGAATGCGTTATTTTGAATCATAAGAATCCTACAAACTGTATCGGAGTATATAATGCCACTTGACGGACTGACTTTACATTTATTGACAGAAGAACTGAAAGAATCTGCTGTCGGCTCAAGAATCGAAAAGGTTTATCAGCCGACAACGGATGAAATAATTTTTCATCTGCGCTCCAGAGAAGGAGCCATGAGGCTTCTGATAAACGTTTCCTCGGCTACTCCGCATATAAATCTCACTGCGCAAACTCCCGAAAATCCGCCCTCTCCCCCGATGCTATGTATGTTTATGAGGAAGCATCTGACCGGATGCATAATCAATGAAATCAGTCAGGCTGGTCTTGACAGAATCTGTAAAGTAGATTTATCGGGAAGAAACGAAATCGGAGATCCCGTCCGCTTTGAGCTTATGATTGAGCTTATGCCGAAACACGCCAATTTTTTAATCGTTAATTCCGATGGTATAATACTTGAATCCGTCAAAAAATTCGACTACTCCCCCGCCTCAGGCAGATCCATACTGCCGGGATTCAAATATCTTCTCCCTCCTCCGCAGGATAAAATCAATTTATTTGAGGAGGATATAAACATCGCGGCAAACTCAATACTGGCTGAAAAAGGGAAATTGCTTTCCGCGGCTGTTCTATCAAAACTGATGGGCTTTTCTCCTTTGGTTTCAAGAGAAATCGCCTGCGAAGTATCCGGAGACGACATATATGTTTCCGAAATGACAGAATCACACATTTTAAAATTGACAACTTCTCTTGAAAAGCTGAAAGAAACAGTCATTTCGGGCGGAAGGCCTACTCTTCTGCTGAAAGAAAACAATGCACTTTTTGATATCTCTTTCAGAGATATTATTCAATACGGTTTTTCGGTTACAGCGAAATCTTTTGATTCTTATTCCGAATTGATTGATTATTTTTACACCGAAAAGACAAGCAAAGAAAGAAGCTCGCAGCAGAGCAAAGATCTTTCAAAAACTATCTCAAATCTAATATCCAGAGCTAACAGAAAACTCCTATCAAGACGAAAAGAGCTTGAAGAATGTGCGGATAAAGAAAAATTCAGAATCTGGGCGGAATTGATACTTGCCAATCAATATGCGCTCGAAAAAGGAACTGCATTTTACGATTTAGTCAATTACTATCAAAACAATGAAAGTATCAGAATTCCGGCTGATCCAGCGCTGAATCCTGCCGGAAATGCAAAAAAGTATTTCAAAGAATATAACAAGCTGAAAAATGCCGAAAAACTGCTCGGAGATCTCATTGCCGAGAGCGAAGAAGAAATTGAATATCTTGATAGAGTCGCGTATTCAGTCGGCAGAGCTGAAGGAGATACGG
>JAFZOE010000022.1 GCA_017552845.1 Clostridia bacterium | reverse complement strand
ATCAAGTTTTAAGTTTAAGGATTCTCTGTGTGAAAAGCTTCTGAAAGAGCTGAAATCACAGACGGAGGTATAAAATGATCAAAATACTGAAATACGGTGAAGTCAAAAATTCCGAAATATTTGCGCGAAGCACTCCTTCTGTAAATGTTGAGGAAATTGTGTCCGATATAATATCAAATGTCCGCGAAAACGGTGACAAGGCACTTTATGAATACTGCGAAAAGTTTGATAAAGCGAAACTTGATTCCCTGCTGGTATCGAAAGAAGAAATTGATGAAGCGCTTAACTCAGTAGAACCCGAGTTTATTGAGATACTGAAAAAAGCTGCGGCAAATATCAGAAAGTTTCATGCCCGTCAGGTCAGAAACAGTTTTATTATTAATGATGAAGACGGAATAATAATCGGCCAGAAGGTTATACCGGTAGACAGAGCCGGTCTGTATGTTCCCGGAGGCACTGCAACTTATCCCTCTACTGTTCTTATGGATGCTATTCCCGCCAAGACCGCAGGAGTCAAGGAAGTTGTTATTACAACGCCTCCGTCGGCAAACGGTAAAGTTAACCCTGCAATTCTTGCTGCTGCTTATGTCGCCGGTGTTGATAAGATATTTAAAATCGGCGGAGCTCAGGCTATAGCTGCTTTGGCATATGGAACCGAGAGCGTTCCAAAGGTTGATAAAATCGTCGGCCCGGGTAATGCATTTGTGGCTGAGGCCAAAAAGCAAGTATTTGGTCAGGTTTCAATTGATATGATCGCGGGACCGAGCGAGATACTTATTGTTGCTGACGGCAAATCAAATCCGCGCCATATTGCGGCCGATCTTCTTTCACAGGCGGAACATGATAAAATGGCATCTGCTGTGCTTGTTACCGACAGCGCTGAGCTCGCCGAAAAAGTAAGCGCCGAGCTTGAGAAACAGATTCCTCTGCTTGAGCGCGAAGAGATTGCCAGAGCATCTATTGACAATAATGGTAAAATCATTATTGCAGATAATCTCAAAGTAGTTATTGATATAGCAAATGAGATTGCACCGGAGCACATTGAACTCTGTGTTGATTCTCCTTTTGATTATCTTGACAGCATTCGTCATGCCGGATCTATTTTTATGGGAAGAAACTGTCCTGAGGCGCTCGGCGATTATTTCGCAGGCCCTAATCACACTTTACCGACCGGCGGAACCGCAAAATTCTCGAGCCCGCTGTCGGTTGACGATTTTGTCAAGAAATCTCAATATACATATTATACCAAAGAAGCACTCGGCAGAGTTGCAGGAGATATTGCGGCGTTTGCTGTAAAGGAAGGCCTTACCGGCCATGCAAGAAGCGCACTCAGCCGCACGGAGGATGATGATTGATGAGCCGTTATTTCAGCGGTAAATATGCTTCTCTTACTCCTTATGTCCCGGGAGAACAACCTAAAAACAGGGAGTATATAAAACTCAATACCAATGAAAATCCTTATCCGCCTTCGGCAAAAGCGATTGAATATGCTTCAAAGGCGGCAAAGAGTTTGGAACTTTATTCGGATCCCGACTGCCTTTTACTTCATAAAGCGATTGCGGACAACCTCGGAGTAAAAGCTTCTCAGGTTATGGCTACCAACGGCTCGGATGAAATACTGAATTTTGCCTTTATGGCATTCTGCGATAAAGAAACTCCGGCGGTGTTTGCAGATATAACTTACGGATTTTATCCTGTGTTTTCGGAAATCAACAATCTGCCTTTCAGAACAATACCACTTAAGAATGATTTCACCATTGATATTACAGATTATTATAATGCCGGCGGGACTGTATTCATTGCTAATCCAAATGCGCCGTCTGCTCTTGCTCTTTCAGTTTCTGAAATTGAAGAGATAATCAAGCATAATCCCGATAATATCGTTGTTATTGATGAAGCTTATGTTGATTTCGGAACCGAATCATGCGTTAAATTGATTAATAAGTATGATAATCTGCTTGTTACCCGCACTTTTTCAAAATCGGGATCAATGGCAGGAGCAAGACTCGGATACGGAATTGCATGCGAGAGTCTGATACTGGATTTATTTACTGTTAAGTATTCAACAAATCCGTATAATATCAATTCTATGACAATGGCTGCAGGAATCGGAGCTTTGGAAGATTGGAATTATTCTGAAGAAAATTGCAGAAAGATTATTGAAACGAGAGAATTTGTCAAAAAAGAACTGTCTGCTCTCGGATTTGAATTTACAGATTCGGTAACTAATTTCATCTTTGCAAAGCATAATTCAATCAGTGGAGAAGATTTTTACTCAAAAATGAAAGAGAACGGCATATTAATCAGATATTTTGATAAAGAACGAATCAAAGATTATAACAGAATTACAATCGGAACACTTGAACAGATGAAAGAATTCATAAGTGTTGCAAAGGCAATAACGGAGGGGAAAATATGAGGACTCAGATAATAAACAGAAAAACAGCCGAAACAAATATCAAGCTTTCGCTATGTATCGAAGGAAAGGGAGAAAGCAAGATTGATACCGGCTGCGGATTTCTCGATCACATGCTTACTCTGTTTGCTGCTCATGGCTCGTTTGACCTCGAAGTTTCCTGTAAGGGAGACATAAATGTTGATTATCATCACACGGTTGAAGATATCGGTATAGCTCTCGGTCAGGCCTTTGCGGGAGCTCTCGGAGATAAAAGGGGAATCAACCGCTACGGTAATATGATTCTCCCGATGGATGAAGCGCTTGTATTAACAGCTGTTGATTTTTCCGGCAGATCATATCTGGGTTATGCTCTTGATATTCCGACGGAAAAAGTCGGCGATTTCGATACAGAGCTTGTAGAGGAATTCTGGTATGGATTCGTCAGAAATGCTGACTGCACGCTTCACATCAGAAGTTTTGCCGGTTATAATTCGCATCACATTATTGAAGGCGCATTCAAGTCTGCGGCCAGAAGCATAAAACAGGCTGTTTTAATTGGAGATAATTCAGATAAGATTCCCTCTACGAAAGGTGTTCTCTGATAAATGATTGCAATTATTGATTACGGAGTCGGCAATCTTTTCTCTCTGAAAAGTTCTTTTGCCGCTATCGGCAAAGAGGCTGTTGTTACAAGTGATAAGAATGTAATCGAATCCGCTTCTCATATAATTTTGCCCGGTGTCGGAGCTTTTTCCGATGCCGCCGATAAATTGCGCTCAACAGGTATGGCGGATTTGGTCAAGTCCGAAGCAGGCAAGGGAAAACCACTCATGGGAATATGCCTCGGTATGCAGCTTTTATTCGATAAAAGTTTTGAATACGGCGAATACAAAGGGCTCGGCCTTATCAAAGGAAATATAAGCCCGATTGCCGAAGTAATTCCGGCTAGGCTTAAAATCCCCCAGATTGGCTGGAATGCTCTTGAATTCAGAAAAGAAACTCCGATTTTCAAATATATTAAAAACGGAGATTATGTTTATTTTGTCCATTCATTCTATGCGGCAGACTGTGATGAGGCTATAACCGCTGTTACCGATTACGGAGCGCCTCTGACAGCTTCTGTGCAGAGCGGTAATGTTTTCGGATGTCAGTTTCATCCGGAAAAAAGCGGCGATATCGGTCTCAATATCCTTCGAGCTTTCTGCGAGACGGGAGGTAGCATATGATTATATTTCCTGCTATTGATCTTGTCGGCGGCAAGGCGGTGCGCCTATTTAAGGGCGATTATAATCAGATGACTGTTTATAAAGATAACCCGGCGGAAGTAGCGCTTGATTTTGCTAAAAGCGGAGCATCGCATATTCATATTGTCGATCTTGAAGGAGCAAAAGACGGAACGACACCGAATTTTGAAACAGTTCTGAGAATTAAAAATGAAAGCGGATTGTTTTGTGAAATCGGAGGCGGAATACGCAGTATTGAAACCGTCAGAAAATATCTTGACTCCGGTATAGATCGCGTAATTCTCGGAACTGCGGCTGTCAATGACGAAAAGTTCCTTGATGAGTCGATTCAAGCTTATGGTGATAAAATAGCCGTCGGAGTCGATATAAAAGACGGCTTTGTTGCAGTTAAGGGTTGGCTTGAAAGCTCCGGAATCGAAGCATTTGAATTCTGCGAAATGATGTGTAATAAGGGTGTAAAAACTGTTATCTGCACCGATAT
>JAFZOE010000199.1 GCA_017552845.1 Clostridia bacterium | reverse complement strand
TATAGCACTCACCGGAGTGAACGTGCTCTTCCTTTCCGCAGTCAACCGCAATCCCCGCAGGAACCTCTACCTCCTCATAACAGGCGGCGGAGTGAACATGCTCGGTCTGCTCGCACACAAGAGATCTTTCCAGCGTTATCGCGGGAAGTATCAGCGCGTAGGTCGTGCAGAAAACCACAAACACACCTAACGCCATAACTAATCTGTTGCGTCTGCGGCGTCTGACATATTCCGTTGTGTAGCGCTCAGCGCTTTCAACAAATTGCTGCATGATTATCCTCTTTTATCTTATTGCTCCTATTTTTTTGAACGGCCAGGCACGGAAAATGATTTTTCCGGCTATATCGTCCGTTTCAACACAGCCGACTGATGTGTTGCGGCTGTCAATCGACGTTCTTCTGTGATCGCCCATAACAAACACCGCGTTATCCGGCACCTGATAGGGCAGTTCTATATTGCATTCACCCAATGCCCTTTCGGAAACATAGGGCTCATCAATAAGCTCATTGTTGACATATACATTGCCGCGGGCGTCAATATCGACCCAATCGCCCGCCTGCGCGATGATTCTCTTGACAAGAATCTTGCTTCCGTAATAAACTCCGACGACGTCGCCTGTTTCAAACTTCGTGCCTTTGACCGAAATCACAATATCACCCTCGGTCAGCGTGGGCGTCATCGAATTGCCGTAAATTCTCATTACCGGCAGCAGAACAGTCGCCACAAGAACGGCAACAGCCGCGGTTACCACAAGCGTATATACCGTTGACCTTACCGCCTTGCGGAATTTCTGCTTCTGCTTTTCACGGCCGAGTTCCTGCTCAAGTTCGTTTATATCGGGAGACGGATTGACTTCTCTTTTTTTCATTCTGTCTTCTCTCCCGGCATATTTAAAAGTTCTTTTGCCTGCTCAGCCAGAGCGGAGCAGCCGTTTTTATATTCCTGCCTCAGTGGCCGGAGCACAAGATTTTCAAATTCATCCTGTGAAAGAGGAACTCCGGACTTCAGCTCATCGGTAAGGCGCGTGAAAGCACACGCCGTTTTGTCATTTAAAAGCGAAATATAATCGCGGCTGAGACGAACCATCGCCTCACTGTAACGATTTCTTATTTCGGAGGTGTATCTTTTCGCAGCCTCATCCGCCGCCGTGAAAACTCCGCCAAGCTTAAGCGACGCTTCCGCTAGAGAATCGGAATTTTCTATATCGATGTGAATATTTTCAAGCTCGGCTTCAAGCTCTTCAATCTTTTCATTCAGACGCACGATTTCCGCTTCTCTTCTGTCATTTTCTCTCATTTCGCCAATCAGAAGCTCAAGCAGTTCTCTGCGGTTGAGCTTTTTCAGTTCATTTGCCGCCATAACCTCTCCCCAAAAGAAAAAGACTGCAAGTCTTACGGCGCCCAAAGGTTTCCGCCGTTCCCGTATCGCCGTCTGCCGAAACTACGATCGGTATCATACCGATGACAAACGCTGCGATAAGCAGGAAGGAAATCAGTTTCTTCCTCACGGTCTTGCTCCTTTCTTCTAAAATTAAAAAAACTTTATTATATTTATATATACAAATAATATTATATTCCAAATTGAAATTATTTCAATACTTTTTGGTAACAAATATGACGAAATTGTAACGTCGTATTTATCGATATTGCATAAAAAGATTATACAAATTATATAAAAACGACCTCTCCGTTGAAGGAGAGGCCGGAAGAAAAATATTTCTAAAAAAATTTCAAAATTTTTCCGCGCGGGGTGCGATTTTTACAATTTGTCTGCGGTTATACGCTTTCTCTGTATTTTTTGCGCGCAAATCTGAAGATAAGAAAAGCAATGCAAAGCAGCAGGAAAATGCCGATATAGATTCCGTATTTGACTGTTTCGGCGGTCATCTTCTCGGCGTCCGCGCCGGGGGTGTTATCCTCCCCTCCGAAGAAGAGAGCGGAATATGAATTGCCCGAGGGAATGTAATTCTTGACATCATCCCAGAGCGTGCTCATCAGAGCGAGCGATTCGGGCGAAAGATTTCTGAAGAGCTGAGTCTTGAATGCTCCCTCCTCGGGATAGAGGACCTCGTTCTGATATAATTCATAATCGGGATTGGTATAGACCGCTTCATTCGGGCTGCCGTAGCTGATATATTCCGCGTTCGCGAGCGCGATATCGGGCTCATTGAGGAAATTGATATAGAGCTCCGCGGCTCTTTTATTCTTTGAGCCTTTGAGAATGCAGGCGGCGTCAACGAAATAGTTAACGCCCTCCTTCGGGTAAACGAAAGCGAGATCTTCGTTATTCTCCTTCATCAGGAAATAATCGCCCGCGTAATAGGGAGCGAGGGCCGCTTCGCCCGATTCCATCTTGAGGAACACCTCGTCATTGACATAGACGGGGTTGACGCTCTTCTGCTCTTTTAGCAGCGCCGCGGCGGTCCTCCAGGCAACCTCGGATTCCATATTGTAATCCATGCCGAGAATGCTCTGGGCAATCGCGAAGGCATCGCGGGGATTGTTGAACATCAGAATCTGATTTTCGTAATCTGTATCCCAGAGAGCGGTCCAGCTGGTCGGAGCCTCTTTCACCATTTTGGTATTATAGATAAGGCCCACATAGCTGACGGTGTAGGGAACGGAATACTCATTCGCGGGGTCAAAGGAGAGATGCCTGTATTTTTCGGGAATGTATTTGAAATTCGGAATATTTTTATAATCGATTTTTTCGAGCATATCCTCGGCAATCATGCGCTCAATCATATAATCCGAGGGAATGACGACATCATAGGAGACACCGCCGCTCTTGAGCTTCGAATACATTACCTCGTTGTTATCATAGGTATCATAAATTACCTTGATGCCGTATTTCTTCTCGAATTCGGCGTTGACATCAATCGCGTCATCCTCGCCGTCCGATATATATTCGCCCCAGTTATAGACATAGAGTTTGGTGCCCCTGAGAGCTTCGATATCGGCATCGCCCGCGGCAAATGCGCAGGTCAGCGGCAGGACCGCAAACACAAGGGCGAGCAAAACTGCAAAAATCTTTTTCAATTCTTTCACCTCACATCTTCTTTTTTGTCTTCTCTTCGCTCTTCTGCTGAACGATATTGTAGATAATCAGGAGCACGAGGATGCTGACAAAAATGATAGCGGAAAGGGCATACATATC
>JAFZOE010000198.1 GCA_017552845.1 Clostridia bacterium | reverse complement strand
TTTCAAGAAAACAAAAGAGGATATAGAAAAAGCTTTCGGCAATTATATCAAAGGAAAACTATTTGTCCCCGATGACTATAAGACGCACTCCGGTGAAAACAGCTTCAGGGGCGTATATATTCCGCATTATAACTACACGGTCGGCTACAAACCGGGCACGGTAGTGGTCGAAGGCCACCGCGATTTTGATGAGGGCAATAAACATCATCATATGACATTCGCGAATGAGGTCACCACGGGCGGCGGAGAATCCGAAAATATAGTCAGAGACGCTTCTGCGGCATTTGACGACAATCTTGCTGCGGCGATTGCCCCCTATTCTCATTCGGAGGCCGCGCCCTTCCGTGAGGGATATCTCGGCGATTTTTACGCGGATATTCCGTCTGTCGATCCCGGGACCTATGACGAAGAGGTCACGGAAGAAGCGGTTGACGAGATGAAAGAGGAAATCGAAAGAGCCAATAACCATAAGGATATGGAATTCGACTATGATGATGATAAGCTCGCCGCCAGAGTTGAAAAAGCGGGAGTCAGAGCGGATTTATACCCGGTATGGTTCATGACTCATAAAATGAGGAATAACCGCGTCGCCTATGCGGTTGCGAACGGTCAGACCGGCAAGATGGCTATGGACCTGCCAGTTTCAAGGAGCAAATTCTTCATAGGCGTCTCGCTCGTGACGGTAATCCTTTTTGCGGCTTTCATCCTGATTTTCGGATATATGACTCCCGGCACTCTCACCGGCATTTGTTCCCTGCTGCTGGCAGTCTCGCTCGTTGTGCTGACCGTCTGCGCTTTCAGGATTCACAAGCGCGAGAGCAGCATTATTTCGGGCAAATCAAAGACGGATAAAATCTCATCCGAAGCGGCAAAGAGAAAAGAGAAAATAGTCAAAAAGGCAAAGAATGCCGCTTCTTTCTCCTCGATAGTAACTATTTTTATAATGGCCGTTTACTCAATGAGTATTTTGAAAGCCGTGCGTATTCCTTCGATGAACGCGGCCGTTTTCCTCTGCGGAGCGGCTCTCCTCATCGCCGCGGGAGCATTTATCGCCATGCTCTTCCTCATCCGCTCGGATGATTCACTTAATATAATTCTCATAAACGGCATAAGCTCGGTTCTCTTTATCGCCGCCTGCCTGGTGCTGACGGTCAAGAACCCGTTCAATGATAGATACTATGCAGGTGCGGCGCTGATTTCGCAGCTGATTGTAATTGTCAACTGCCTGAGCGTAATAGGCCTTTTTGACCGTCTCTGCACTCATCCGGCACCCGATTTCTTTACGAGAAAGGGGGCGTCGCACGATGGCAATTAAGAAACTACTCGCGCTGATTTTTACCGCGGCGATGCTCTGCCTCGCTTTCTCTCCGGTTGCTTTTGCCGAGGGAAACTATAAAACAGTCATAGACGATATGGCCGATTTATTCACCGACGAGCAGGAGAAAATTCTGAATACTCAGCTGCAGGATATACTCCCCTACGGCAATGCCGGAATAGTCACGAGAGGCAGCCATTCCTACAGCAGCACCGATGATCTGGCGCAGAATCTCTATTACTATTATTTCGGCAGCGAAAGCGGAACTCTTTTTGCGATAGATATGCAGAACCGCAATATCTATATTTATTCGGACGGCGAAATATACAAGACAATAACCAAAACCCGCGCAAACGAAATCACCGATGATACGTATATGTATGCTACAAAAGGCGATTATTACCTCTGCGCGAGCGAGGTCTTCAGCCGCATCGCGACTCTGCTGCAGGGCGGCAGAATCTTTTCCCCGATGAAATATGTCGCATATTTCCTGATTGCCTTCGGGCTGGCGATGATGATATGCATAGTCATCGTGATTATCCAGAGGCGCCTGCCGAAGCTTATGAAGGATAAGCGCGGAAACGAAATCGACGGCATCGACACCAATCTGCCGCTGACGGTCAGGAGCATATTCCTCAAGGACAAGGTCACCACCCGCTCATCCGGCGGCAGCGGCGGCGGTCACGGTGGAGGCGGAGGAGGCCACGGCGGAGGCGGAGGAGGCCACGGATTTTAATTTGGCATATAAGAAAAGCCACCCTCACGGGTGGCTTGATTTTTTGGACTTATTCGGTATAAACTCCGGGGACTTCGATTTCGATATCCGAAACCGGGAAGCTGGCGCAGGGATGAATATAGCCGTAATCCTTATCCGCCTTGCGTCTGCCGTCGGTTCCTTCGGGAATGAATACATTGCCCTTGAGGAGCTTTGATCTGCACCAGCCGCATTCGCCGCATCTGCAGCGCGAGGGAGCAGCGATGCCCGCTCTCTCTATGGCAACGAGCACCGGCTCATTTGCGCTTGCTGAAAACTCATAGACTGCGTTGCCTCTGATAAGCTTCACATTGTAAACCTGATCTTTGCAATCAGCAGGGTAACCGGGCTGAGAGGCGACATCCTTAGTCACGCTCTGGAGCTCCTTGCGGATGAATTTATTATCGATACCGAGCTTTTCGACCTCTTTGCCGACGAAATTATACATTGCCTCCGGACCGCACATAAATATCGAGCAGGTGCCGTTTGAGGGGAGATATTTCGAAATAAGCTCGGCGGTGATGAAACCGCTCTCGCAGTCGTCTCTGGTCTCTTCGCTGAGGACGTGGACGACCTTGACCTTGGCGCAGTCATTGGTGATTGACTTGAGCTCATCCTTGAAAAGAATGCTCTTGTCATCGCGTGAGCCGTATATGATTGTGAGATTGAAATCCTCGATACCGTCGCGGATGGCGTAGGCCATCGAGAGGAACGGAGTGATTCCGCTGCCGCCCGCAAGAGCGATGACGGATTTTCCGTCTCTTATCGGGTCATAGAAGAAGCTGCCCTCGGGAGCGCTCGCGATTACTTTATCGCCCGTGCGGAGAGTATCAATAATCTTATCCGCCGCAAAGCCGCCTGGATTTCTGCGGATTGTGACCGCATATTTGCCGAGCAGACTCCACTGGGGAGACGAGCTTATCGAATAGGGGCGGGTTATTATCGAATTATCAATTATGAACTGCAGGCTCAGATACTGACCAGCCTTGAAATATGCAACGGGCGAGCCATCCTCATTGCCGAGAATATAGGTTTTCGCGTCAACATGGTCGATTATCTCCCTGACCGTGAGTGCCTGATAATCGGGATGGAGGGCTTTGGCCTTCTGATTGATTATGAATTCGCCGTCAACGTCTTTTGCTTCGGCGGATGCTATAATGGCATCGCGGGTTTTGGGAAGGAAGGCGAATTCCTTCATATCGTTGCCGCCGAGGCCTTTTAATTTAACTCCGTATGGCATTTACTTTCCCTCCTTTGACATAGCGATTGAAGCGAGCTGATAGCCGCAGTAGAGAGCGGATGAATAGCCGTCGCCTCTCGGGCCGGCCGTGCCTATCGGGATGAGGCCTTTGATGGGATAATCGGTTGCGAGCGACATATTTCTGCTCATTATATCGTCCCAGTCTCTAGTCTCATAGCCGTAAACTGCTCCCTCTGGGGCGTTGAGATACCTTGCGAAAGTCCAGGGGCTTGCGATTGAGATCTCCTCGATATAAGGCTCAAGGTCGATGCCGGCCTTATCTTTGAGCTGGGCAATCATTTCTTTTGCTATTCTTTCTTTCATCGCAAAATAGTCGGCCGCGCTCAGTTTCTCCCAATCCTCGGCTGAGGTATACATCTTGGTAAACGAGCAGACGCAGGTGCCCTCGGGCGAGAAGCCGGGATTTGCTACATTGTAACAGAGGAAAATTGAATACTTATTGGTATCAATCTTCTTGAGTGAATTATACTCCTTCACGGAATCCGCGTAAGATGACATGAAAATGCTGTAATCTTTGATACCGAGCTCTTCGGCAGTCTTATTGAGGCCGAGGTAGCAGGTAAACATCCTGCCACCGAACTGCCTGTTTCTCGCGTTTGAAAGCTTCTTTTCCCTCTCGGGGATGAGGCTCTGATCCATCATCTTTCCATAGATGATATCGGGATTGATATTTGCGAGCACGCAGTCCGCCCTGAATTCGCCGAGAGTGGTGTTGACGCCCGCACATTTGTCGCCCTCAAAAATGAAGCTCTCTGCGCGGCAGTTGAATATCATCTGACCGCCGAGCTCCCTGAATTTCTCGGCCAGCGCCACGCTGATTTCGTGGGAGGTCTTTGCGGGAATATATGCGCCCTTTGCTATGTAATTCGAGACCATGCTCGCATAGTGGGCAAATGAGAGCGAATCGAGGCTGACGCCGAGATAGCTCCAGTAGGTGGAGAGGATATCCCTTATTTTCTGCGGAAGTTCAAGCGCATCAAAGACTTCGTCAACCTTCTTGGCGCCGACCTTGAGCAGATCGGTATATTTAATCATGACCTTCGGCAGGCTGTATTTGGGGCGGCTCACATAGGCTATGCCGTCGTTGACCTCGTCAAACAGACGGAAAAGATTCTCGATTTTATCCCTGTAGCCCGGAACATAAGAATCGAGCTTTTCGATAAATGCATCTCTGCCGGCGGGCATTGTGACATCCATCGGGTTGCCGTCGCTGTCCTCGGTAATGACTCTGAAGCAGTCATCGACGCGCTTCCAGTCGATTTTAATTCCGTATCTGTCAAACATGGCGCGCACTTCGCCGGGATCGCTCTCGGGACCTACGCCGCAGAGCTCATGGAGCGAAGGGTCGAATTCAAATCTGCCGCGAACGAAGCTCGATGAGCATCCACCCGGGAGATTATGCTGCTCGATAAGCAGCACCTTTTTCTGAGCGAGCGCAAGCTCAACCGAAGCCGCAAGCCCTGCAAGGCCCGCGCCGACGACAATGTAATCATACTTTTTCATCAGGCATCACCCTTTTTCATTTGATAATTTCATTATAATTCCGATTGATATTGAGGTCAACAATTATTTTATAATAATTTTCTTTTAATCAGTTGACAATTCAATATATACCATAGTAAAATAATTTTATACGGGCAATGGCGCCCGGAATAATAAGAATACGGAAAGGGGCGGCAAGTTTTGCAGAAATGTTATTCCTGTATGCGTGAATACGAGAGCGGCAGAACAGTCTGCCCGTTTTGCGGTTTTGACCCCTCTGCGCCCGCGCAGTATGAAGACGCGCTCTCACCGGGCACGGTCATAGCCGGGCAGTATACTCTGGGTATCCCCGAAAAAAGAGACGGTTTCGGTTTTACATATATCGCAGTTGACAACGCTACCGATAAGAGAGTTACGGTCAGGGAATACCTGCCCCGATCCTGCGCTTCCAGAGGAGCCGACGGCAAAACGGTCAATGTCACAGGCGACGCCGCGGAATACTCATCAAAAGTTTCCGGCATCATCTCCGAGGCATCCGCGCTCAGCGAGCTTGACTATTTTGAGGCAATCACAAAGATAATTGACTGCGGACTTGAGAACAACACCGCCTATGTCATAACCGAATATCTTGAAGGCGAAACGGTCAGGGATATAATCGACGAGGAAGGTCAATACAGCTTCCGCAATACGGTCGCGGATATAACACCCGTAATGAGGGCGCTCTCGGGAATTCACAGAGCCGGGCATATTCACGGCGCAATCACCCCCGACAGCATAATGATCTGCAAAAACGGAAAAATCCGCCTGACGGGTTTCGGCTTTTTGTCCGATACCGATGAAGAACCCGAAAAAGGCTTCGCTCCGAAGGAACAGTATGATTCCGGCACGGGAAGCAAGGAATCCGATATATATTCAATCAGCGCGGTTCTTTACTATATGCTTACGGGCAATGTGCCTGCGGACAGCAGACACCGCGACACACCTCAGGATGATTTCATTCCCCTGTGCGGCACGGCGGATATTCCGCCCGATGCGGAATTTGCGATAATGAAGGGTATGTCCGTAAACCCGGAAGACAGACCCGAAGACGCAGAGGAGATTCTCAACGCCCTGCTCGGCAAAAAGAAATCCTTCAAGCTCAATGAAAAGCTTGAGGAGCCTCCCGCTCCGCCCGAAACACCGGAAGAGGAAAAACCGAAAAAGAAACTAAGCAAGGCGGTCATAATCGGCGCTGTTCTTGCGGCGGTTGCAGGCATAGCTCTCCTGATTACGGCAATCAAGCTACTGCCCTCAATCAAGAGCCAGCCCGAAACAACCACTGCGGTTACGGAAATCACAGATGAAGATCTCTCCACAACCGCGCCGAGGCAGGAGGTTGAAATCCTCCCCGCGGAGGCGAGGGCAAAATATACGGAATACTTCAGAAGCACCGAATTCAAGGAGAGATATGAAAAGGTCCACGCCGTCAGGATAAAGGATATTGACCTCTATCTCAATTCCGCAGAGCTGCCGGCGCGCGTCAGAACTCTTGACAACGCAAAATTCAATGAATACTACTACGATCTTGATAATGACGGCATAAACGAATGCATAATCACGACCGACCTTGACGGCTCTCTCAGGTATGTTACCGCCTACATCTTTGATATTGATGAGGAGAGAAACGTATTTGAAGGCGGCAGGATTGAATACGGAGAAAAGGACACCGAGGAAATACGCCTCTGCTCCGTAAGATCGGGCGACGCATCGGTTTACTATTTCCTGAGATACACTTCATCCGTCTATGAGGACGAAGCTGACAAACGCAGTTTTGAAATTCTCAGCTACAACGGCAAGGATATGATATGCGCAGCGAGCGCGGGCAAGCCCCCTGCCGACGACAATTCGGGCGCCGCTTTTGCCTATACGGGCATAATTCTTTCGGCAGACGGCATTCTCTGGAATCCCGCATCGCCCTCGATGCAGATGTCTCTCTATCCGCTGGATAAAGAGTGCTATGTCCAGGCACCGAAAGACTATACTCCGATTGATGCGCCTGCGTTTGATTCGATATGGATGAGAAACGTGAACTCCGCCGAGGAGAAGATTCTCATCAAGACCTCCTCGAGAATGGAAGCCTACGCACAGGTTTCGGTCATTTTCCCGGGCCTTGAGCTCGACGGCAAGGATGTTCAGCTCGAGCGCAGGACTCCGCAGGGAAGCGAGATATTCCTCTATACCGCGGACGGCAGACCGATTCAGTTTGTGAGAACGATTGACAAGCGTCAGCTTGCCGAGCCCTACCGCATTGAGATATATTACGGCGAAAACAGATATGTTTCCTGCACGGTCACTCTCGACGACGAGGAGAATCCCGTTTACAGCCGTCCCGATGCCGAGCTCGCAAAGCTGCCCGATGTCAGGATGATGAGAAAAGATGCGGGCGTAGCCGAGATTAAGAGCCACGGCTTCACCGAGGTTTATACCAAAACAGGTCTCAGCCACGGGCTATCGGGCCTTAAAAATGTAGGGAAAGTTGAAAAAATCGAGCCGGCTCCCGGCGATTATTATCCTGTCGATACGCCGGTTACGCTGACGATTTACAGATAAGGAGAAATCTATGAGCAGATATCTGATAATCAATGCAGACGATTTCGGAATGTGCAAAAGCGCGAATGAAGCGATATTCGATCTTTTCAGAAGCGGATGCATACAGTCATCAACCGTAATGATTCCCTGCCCCGAAGCGAAGGCGGCAGTTGAATTCGCCGCCGAAAATCCGCAGTATGCGGTGGGCGTTCACCTGACGATGACGAACGAATGGGGCGAGAGATGGTCCTGGGGACCGATTACGGGCGCAAAGAGCATAATGATGCCCGAGGGCAGAATGTGGCCCGAAAACGAAGATTTTGAGGCGCACTGCACTTATAAAGAGGCAATTGCCGAGGCGCAGGCGCAAATTGATCTCGCCAGGGAATGGGGACTCAAACCTGTTCAGGCGGATAACCATATGGGCTCGCTCTACGGAATGAACGGCAGATATCTCATGCTCCCGAAAGTTTTCAAGCTCTGCAAAAAAGAGAAGCTCCCCTTCCGCATGTGTATCACTCCCAAGAAGGAATACTGCCCCGACGGCGTGAATTACGGCCTCTACGCATTTTTCTGCGGGCTCTGCAAAAAGCTCAGCAAAATGTATAAGGTCTATACTCCCGATTATCTGATTCTCACAGACCAGGTTAAATCTCTCAAGGATATTGACAACTACGAAGAATTCCGCGACAAATTCCTTGAATTCCACGGCAATATCGACGAGGGCATAACCGAAACCTTCATCCACCCGGCGCTCGAGACAGATGAGCTCAAAATGATAACCGGCACCTGGGAGAGAAGATACTGGGAATACAAGATGATGAAAGACCCCGTAACCCATGAATTCTTCAAACAGAAAGGCATAGAACTCATAAGCTACAGGGAGCTTGTTGAAATGAGAAGTAAATAAAAAAACAGCCCGCAGGGAAAAACTCCCAGCGGGCGTTATTATTCAGTTTTAATCAATAACCGAAATACTGCTCGCAGTAGCCGTAGAGGGCGTCGTAATACGCGATTTCGCTCCAGGGATCGAGCAGGAGGCCGTGGCCGGAGAACGGGAAGAAGATATATTTATATTCGCTGCCGCTCTCGCTGAATACTTTCTCCATAGACTCTCTGTTGCCCTTTTGAACGAGCGGATCGTTGCCTGCATAAGCAAAAATTGAAGGCATAGTGTCTGCGTTGACAAAAGCTACGGGCGATACGGAATCAGCAATTCTCTTCGCTTCGCCGCTTGCAACCATTTCGTCTGTAATCTTTACGCCTGTCAGCATAGAAGCAAGGCCGTAACTGCCCCATACCTCTTTATTCATATCGGACGGGCCGACGCGGTTTGCGGTAAACGCAAGCTCAATAGAGGAATCCTCGGGTCTTGAATAGCTGTAGAGCATCGAAAGATGTCCGCCCGCTGAGTATCCGGATGTCGCGAGCTTCGTGATGTTGAGCTCTTTCTCTTCGCCGAATTCCTTGATGGCATCGATGCACGCGTCAATTTCATCGCACATGGTGAACGCGGTCACCTCGCCGAAAACCTCATCGGAATAGAGCGAATAGCTCATTGTTGCGGTGATATAGCCCTGCATTGCGAGTTTCTTGCAGTGGGGAGCCATATCCTCTTTTTCGCCACCCTGCCAGGAACCGCCGTGGATATAAAGAATACAGCCGTTATAATCCCTGTCATAAGCGTTCTTCGGAACATAAATTGTTACAAGGTCTCTCTCTGCTTCGCCGTAACGGATATTCTCATAGACATCGTATTTCTCGCCAACCAGGCCGAAAACCGATGTAAAGGTGAGAATCAGAGTGAGCCATGCCGCCAGCATTGCCTGCATATTTTCTCTCTCCTTTAATTAAGATTGCTTTATTATTCCGCCTTTGCGGTATTTTCTTTTTCCGCAGCGTTTTCAGCTTCGATGCGGGCGTTGATATCATTAGCCCCTTTGTGTCTGTAAGGCTTGATCCTGAGAACGATATACATAATCACGCCGCCCACGAAATTCATGACCGTATCCGCCATAGTATCCATCAGCGGGAAGCGCGACATAAAGGTCGCTTCGTCTTTAACGGGGAACATAAGAAATACATTGCGCCAGTCTCCGCCCGCTTCATCGAGGGCGTTGATAACATTCCAGTGCTGAGCGTCGCCGCCTGCGAACTGGTCATAGGAGAATTCGAAGATTTCCCAGCCGGTTGAGAAAATGAAACCGATGCCGAGAGCGCAGAGAACCGCTATCTGGAAGGGGCAGGTCTTTTTGAGCTTTATCTGCATCGCGCAGATGATTTCATAGCCGACATAGACCGCTTCGGCAGTTCCGAGCGCGTGGAGAACTTTATCATACATCGGCAGGCTGTAATAGAGATTCATAAACGCGCCGCCAAA
Organism: Clostridia bacterium; assembly: GCA_017552845.1. Taxonomy (GTDB): domain Bacteria; phylum Bacillota; class Clostridia; order Oscillospirales; family Acutalibacteraceae; genus CAG-177. Next base: position 9,687 of record JAFZOE010000198.1, on the reverse strand, counting down.
TGAACCGAGGAAGAAACCGAGCGCGGTTATATCCTGGAATCTCGGGCTTAAGTTGCGGAAGAAGCTGTCTTCCTTGAAGAAGAGCAGGATGATTTCATAAGCGAACATACCGACGAGGTTTGCCGCCACCTGCTGCCAGGGATTGCTGCCTTTGTAATCGCCCATCGGACCGTGGCCGACGACAATAGTATAAATCAGGGCAAATATCATAAGCCCTCTTAAAATCCACCAATAAATAAGTTCCCAGACTTTTACGTTCTTTTTAATTGTCGGGAAAAATTCCTTGAAATTCTTTACCACTTTACCTGTTTCCTTTGCTTTTTATTCGGCCGAGCCGTAATTTGCAACTCGGATTATACTATATAATCGGATAAAATACAAGCTATGTTACAAAAATGAAACTTATCCCCTCCGTCTGCATTGTTTTTTATTCTTACTTATGGTATAATAAATAATTACGGAAAGAAAATAAAAATGAAAGGGTTTTAATTATGACACAGCTTGTATCTTTTATGCTAACAATAATAATGTTTTTATTCCCTACCCTCAATGTTTCACGCATCGCGGTTGACAAATCAACCTGGAAAACCGATTATGACTATGTCTACTGCCACGGTCTGAGCGGCTGGGGAAGCTATGATTTTCAGGATAATTTCCTGCCCTACTGGGGAATGTTCGGCGGAAATATGGATATCAACCTGAATAATCTCGGCTATAAATGCCACTCCGCTTCGGTTGACCCCGACGGCAGCGCCTGGGACAGAGCATGCGAGCTCTACGCGCAGATTGCCGGCGCAAGAGTTGACTACGGCAAGGCGCACAGCGAGAAATACGGCCACAGCAGATTCGGTAAGGATTTCTCAAAGAAACCGCTCGTAAAATCCTGGAGCAGCGAAGATAAAATCAATCTGCTGGGCCATTCCTTCGGCGGGGCGACCGTGAGACTGCTCGCCGAGCTTATGGCGAACGGCGACAGCGAAGAGATTGCCGCCACCCCGTCCGATGATATTTCGCCGCTTTTCACGGGCGGAAAGGCGGACTGGATTTACAGCATAACCACACTCGCCGCGCCGACAAACGGCACAACCGCATACGGCTTCGGCGATCCGGAGAGAATGGAAAACAAGGATACGGCGGCGTATGATATGCATATTGACTGTGCCCTCGCCATTAATGAGAGAATCTCAACTCAGGACTGCACCTATTATTTTGCGATTCCCTGCTCGGCCACTGTTCAGAATGATGACGGCAGCTGGAAGTTTGACGAGAGCATAAATGTCGAATTCCCCGTAAAATCCACCGGAGACAGAATGATGAATCTCACCGGCACAACTCCGGGCGGATATGTCGTCGACGAAAGCTGGCTCGAAAACGACGGCATGGTAAATACAAAATCGGCAGGCGCGCCTTTCAACGCGCCTTCAACCGCGCTCGACAGAGAGAATATCGAGCCCGGTATATGGAATGTCGCCCCTGTATACAGAGGCGACCATATGGCGTTCTGCGGCGATTTATTCAAGCCGAATAATATCCGTCCTTTCTTTGCGGACTGGATGAATATGATTAACGGAATCTAAAATCTTAAGAAAATCTTAACTTTTTCTAAGACGAATCTTAGAAATCGGGTGCTACACTGTAAGCGGATCAAGGAGGTTGACCGATGTTTACGGTTCTGGTTTGCGACGATGACAAAGCAATTCTCGACTCGATAGAAATCTATCTGAGGCAGGATGGCTACAATGTGCTGAAAGCGGAAAACGGCATTGAAGCGATTGAGATTATAAAGAATAATTCCGTTCACTGCTGCATTATGGATATTATGATGCCGGGGCTCGACGGATTAAGCGCTACCGTAAAGCTCAGGGAAAAGAACAATATCCCAATAATTCTGCTCTCGGCAAAGAGCGAGGATACGGATAAAATCGCGGGGCTTTCATTCGGCGCCGATGATTATGTGACGAAGCCGTTCAACCCGCTCGAGCTGCTCGCGAGAGTCAAGTCGCAGATACGCAGATACACCATGCTCGGCTCGCTCGAGGCAAAAGAGGGCGAGATAACCACCGGGGGACTGACGGTAAATACCGTGACAAAAGAGGTTACCGTTGACGGTGAGCAGGTGAAACTGACGGCTACGGAATACGGAATTCTTGAATTCCTGATTAAAAATCTCGGCAGAGTTTTTACTACCCGCCAGATTTACGAAGCGGTCTGGGACGAGGAATGCTTCGCCGCGGACAAAACCGTAACCGTTCATATCAGAAGAATCCGTGAAAAAATCGAAATCAATCCCAAAGATCCGAAATACTTAATGGTGGTGTGGGGACTTGGATACAAAGTTGAGAAATACCAATAGAATCAAAAGAATAATCGCGTTTGTTTTCGCCGTTCTGTTTATTTTTGTATCGGGATTCGGTGTATGCTGCTCAATCCGCGATTCGTTCTTCTATAACAGAAGCGAGGCGACCGGCGATTATCCCGGATTTGAAAACACAAATGTTTTCAGAAATGAACTGAATCATTTTGAAGCCCGTGCTTTTTCCGACGGCGAGCTGCTCAGTTGCAAAAATCTCGAGGATTATTACAAAACCTCGCAGGGCAAAGAACTGCTGAAAACCGTTGAAAAGAATTCGGAAAAAATCAGAGCCGCCTGCGCTTATCTTGACGGCATAAAAGAGCTTGAAGTCAGCGTGACCGGTGATAATTATTACCGTTATCATTATAAGAGCAAAGAGGGCGATTATTATTACACCTTCAACGGCGAACTGATTTCAAAAGCCGACTATGAAAGTTTCAATTATGTCGGCGTTTATGAGGATTCCGGCGAAGCATACGAAGATGTATATGAGGATGTCTCGGTCCCCGATGACGCAATCCCCACCACAATGGCGGATTACGCAGAGGAAAGAACGGCTGAATTAACCTCATCTCCCGCCGGACGTTACGAGGCGGCGGATGACGAGCTTGTATTCACCAAAAACAAAATCAATAATATCAAAGACGCAATCGGCATTATCTGGAGTATTACAGACGGTGTCGGTCAGGGTATAAACTACGGCGAGATGCCGGCCGAAAAAATAGTTGAGGAATATAAAGGCAGGCGTCTTCCGAAGGACGCCGATTTCCCGGAATATACTCAGTTTTCTGATTATTCCTCCTTCATGCCGGGCATTAAATATGCGATTTTCTATAAATCCACAGGCAAGGTCGTTACTAACTGCGGCGTCAAGGCAAAGGATAATACGGAGACCGTTCTCAAGAAACTCGGCGGCGGTTTTTATGAATATTACGCAGACGGCAAATATGTCTGCTCCGGCAGCGAAACAAAAGAGAACCGCTACAAGGATGTCATTGATTTTCCCGATTCGCCGGTAAAAACAGCGGATAATCAGGATAATATCGAAAGAGTCTATTTCGGCGTGAATTTAGACAAACTCGATTCGGTTGATTCTGTCTATACCTCAAGACGCGCCTATGAGAGCAACATCTCCTCTCACGCAAAAATCGGCAATGGCGCCGTCTTTATCGTGATTTCAATCATATCGTTTATCCTCGCCTGCGCCTGCTCGGTTTACGCATTGATAAAAACGGGTGTAACTGCCGACGGCGAAGTGAAGATAAACTTAACGGATAAGATTCCGCTTATAATCCGCATCGGAATTGCCGCGGCGTTTACGGCGGCATGCGGCGTGCTCGTATTCGGAATTCATTATTATGAATACTATACAATGGATCTGTTCTTCTATAATGGATTCCCTCACGCGATTGCTAATTATATAGCCAAAGGGCCCGCTCTTATCTGCTCCGTTCTCATTGCGGTTGCGTTCGCGGCAGTTCTGTTCCTGATCGCGTCTTGTGTGAGAAACTTCAGAACAAAGACATTTTTCAGATATACCCTCACAGGATATATTATTAAGTTCATCAGATTCGTTTTCAGAGGTTTCAGAAAAATACGCGAAAAAATCAAAACCGCAATCACCCGCACATTCGCCGAAGATTACGCGAACGGCAAGGGCAAAAAATTTCTCATCTTTTCGATGATTTCTATAGCTGTTATGCTGCTGCTTGCCATTATCCTTTTCGTTGCGGCTGACGGTCACGAAGGCGCGGTCGGATTCGGAATCTTCTTCTCAATTCTGCTCGCGGGATACGCCCTTCTCCTCGCGTTCTCATTCAACAGAATTGCTTCCGGAGTCAGCAAAATCAAGGGCGGAAACTTCGACACGTTTATAAACACCCGCTTTATGCCTCCGTTCCTGCGCGCGGTAGCCGAGGATATAGCAGGCGTCAGAGAAGGCGTGCAGGCGGCGGCAAAGCAGGCGATGAAGGATCAGGCGACCAAGACGGAGCTTCTCACTAACGTAACCCACGACCTCAAAACTCCGCTGACATCGATAATTACATATGTCGATCTTCTTAAAAAGACAGATGACCCCGCCGAGCGTGAGGAATATCTGAAGGTTCTCGATGAAAAATCGCAGCGCCTCAAGAAGCTTATAGACGATCTGGTTCAGGCCTCAAAGGCTGCGAGCGGAAACGTCGAGGTTAATCTCGAAACGCTTAATCTCTGCGAATTCGCCACTCAGATAATCGGCGAAAATGAGGATGAATTCAGGGAAAACGGCATTGAGCTTGTCCTTAAAACCCCGCAGGAGCCTGTGCTTGTAATGGCGGATTCAAATATCACAAACAGAATATTTGAGAATCTGCTCTCGAATATCAAGAAATACGCGCTCAGCGGCACAAGAGCTTATGTGGAAGTGAATTCGGGCAGAAGCTACGGCCTTATTTCATTCAAGAATATCTCCTCGGCTCCGCTTGAATCGGATACGGAGAAATTCACCGAGCGGTTCTACAGAGGCGACGCCTCACGCACCGGCGACGGCAACGGGCTCGGGCTCTCGATAGCGAGCAACCTGAGCACGGCGCAGGGCGGCACGCTTAAAATTGAAACAGACGGCGATCTTTTCAAGGCAATCTTTACAATACCCATAGCAGAACATAAGCCGGATAATCTCGTATAAACCGGGGAAAGCTTTTCCCGCCTGCAGAAACTGCGGGCGGGAGTTTTATATCTTTATATTGATTGTTTTTATCATTTATGGTATTCTAAATCCTGAGGTGAGTTTATGGCAAAAATCACATCCCTGATAATGACAATTATTATGTTCCTTTTCCCGACTCTCAATATCCCGAAAATTGAGGTTGATTCTGCCAAGATGAAGACGAATTACACCTTCGTTTTCATTCACGGCCTCGGCGGCTGGGGCGAGAATACGTTTTACTATGACGCGATACCTTATTGGGGCGTCATGGGCGGCGATATGCTCAAATATCTCAAGGCTCACGGCTTTGACTGCGTTGCGCCGTCGGTCACCCAGAACGGCTCCGCCTGGGACAGGGCCTGCGAAGCTTACGCCCAGCTCACAGGCACAAGAGTTGACTACGGCAAGGAGCATTCCGAGCGCTGTCATCATAAGAGATTCGGCAAGGATTATACCGGCAGGGCCATGCTCAAATCCTGGAGCAGCAAGGATAAGATAAATCTGATGGGACACTCCTTCGGCGGAGCGACAATGCTGGAACTTGTTGAGCTGATGATGAACGGCAGCGCGGCAGAGCGCAGAGTAACAGACAAAGCCGATCTCTCCCCGCTTTTCACAGGCGGAAAGGGCGACTGGATTTACAGCGTGACCGGCCTAGCGGCGCCTTATAACGGCACAACTGCCGTCGCCTGCCGCGATGTTATAAACGCGAAAAAGATTGCCCCTCTCAATCAGCGACTGGTTGTCACGGCGGTCGGCGGAGTGGCAAGCCCGATTCCCGACGGCAGGGATGAAAACGACTGCGCGGGCTATGACCTCGATATCGACCCCGCAATCGCACTGACGAAAACCTGGCATTATTCAAAGAATATCTATTATTTCTCCGTCCCCTGCTGTATGACGGATACGGATAAAAACGGCGTCACGACCTGCGACGAGCGCAATTTTGAATTCATCTATGCCGGCGCGGCGACTGTCATGTGCGAATACACGGGAGTGACTCCGGGCGGAGTGGTCTGCGACAGGAGCTGGCAGCCGAATGACGGCCTCGTCAATACCAAATCGGCAAGGGCGCCGTTCAATGCGAAATCAGTCAATTACAACGGCGGCAAGGCGCAGAAGGGCGTATTCAATGTCTATCCCGTTTATCGCGGCGACCACATGGCGCTGATGGGCGGCCTGCTGAATAACAACAACATCCGCGAATACTATGTCAACCTGATGATGAATATAAATATGCAGTGAAAATGTTGCGCATCCGCTGACGCCGGATGCGCATTTTTATTCATTTTATACCTTGATTTACCATATTATTTTTGCTATATTATTATTGTTAAAAAATATCCGCATGGAGGAATTATTTTATGATGAAACTCGTTTTAATCAGACACGGCGAGAGCGAATGGAACAAGCTCAACCTCTTCACCGGCTGGACCGACGTTGACCTGAGCGAAAAGGGCAATGCCGAGGCGGCAGAGGCGGGCAAGCTCCTCAAGGCAGAGGGCTATGATTTCGATATCTGCTACACCTCTTACCTCAAGAGAGCTATCCACACCCTCAACCACGTGCTTGACGGCATGGACAGAAACTGGCTCCCCGTAGTCAAATCCTGGAAACTCAATGAGAGACACTACGGCGCTCTTCAGGGCCTCAACAAATCCGAAACCGCTGAGAAATACGGCGAGGAGCAGGTCAAAATCTGGAGACGTTCATTTGACGTAAAGCCCCCCGAACTCGATCCCGATGATGACAGGAACCCCGCAAAGCAGGATATGTTCCGCGGCGTTGACGCAAAGGACCTCCCGCTGACCGAGAGCCTTGAAACCACCATCGAGAGAGTCGTTCCCTATTTTGAGGAGACAATCAAGAAGGATATGCTCGCTGGCAAGAGAGTCGTAATCGCGGCTCACGGCAATTCCCTTCGCGCGCTTGTAAAATACTTTGACAAGCTCAGCAACGAGGAAATCCTCGGCGTAAACATCCCGACGGCCGTTCCCCTTGTCTATGAATTTGACGATGATTTCAACGTAATCAAGAAATACTATCTCGGCGACCAGGAAGCGCTTGCCGCAAAGATGAACGCAGTTGCGAACCAGGGCAAAGCCAAATAAGTATAAATATGAATTAAGCTCGCAGGATGATTTCCTGCGAGCTCTTTTTTGATTATTCTTTATTATCCTCTTCTTCAATTTTTTTCAGAATCGCATCATACTGCTCATACATTTCCTGAGTCTTGTTTTCAAGCAGATAATAGTGCTTGATATAGGGAACAAGCAGGATGAGGAGCAGAGCGAAAACGATGAGAAGCGGGGTATAGGCCGTAACAACCTCAACGAGCATTACCGCAATGGTCGCCGCGGCGAAAAGGATGGTGACAAGCAGGTGAATCAGCCGCTCATGCTGAAAAAACGATACCTGGACCAGATGCTCTTCGAGCAGTTTCTGCCAGTCTTCAACCTTGATTTCGCCCGAAAGGCATGCGTCTATTCTGTCTTTGTAAGCGATAATCCGCTTTTTCATTTCTTATCACTTCCGCCGTATTTTTTAAGATGCTTTTTGATTGCATTGAAGGTCTCGTCGCTGATATCGTGTTCAATTTTGCAGGCATCCTCCGCCGCCGTTTCCGGGCTGACGCCCAGCGATTCGAGCAGACTTGAAAGAACGATGTGCCTCTCGTAAATCTTCTCGGCAACAGCCTTGCCCTTCTTTGTGAGAGTTATATAGCCGTTCGGATCAACGTTTATATATTTTTCGCCTTTGAGAATCGATACGGCGCGGCTGACCGACGGCTTTGAGAAATTCATTCTGTCGGCTATGTCAATCGCGCGGACATTCTCGAGCTTTTTGCTCAGTATAAGAATGTTTTCAAGATACATTTCCCCGGATTCCTGCATTTTTATCACCTCTGCGGATATTATAGCAAATGATTGTGAACTTTTCAAGTAAATTGAAACAGCGGTAAACAATATGTGAATTTTCCTGCAAATCATTGACTTGATAATGAAAGTGATATATATTTCTTTTCGGTAAAAAATTATTGTAAGAGGGTAAATAAAATGAAGACAGGCAAAGGATTCAAAGTATTCTGCGCATTCGCGGCTCTGCTGATTATCGCTTCAACCGCGCTCGGCGTGCTGAATTACAAGGGACAGAAACAGATTCTCGCAAAATTTGATGAGACAGACGACAACGACCGCGAAGACGATGTGAAAATAGCGCAGATATATGAAATCAAATCGACTCTTCCGATTTCTGACGCTTACAAATCGGGCGACACATCCGCGCTGGACGACAGGCAGAAGGAAACGCTTGACCTGGCAAAAGATGTCATAGCCAACGAAATCAAAGACAAGATGACCGACGATGAAAAAGAGCTGGCAATTTATAATTTCCTCACAACAAAAATGAAAAACGATACGGGGCTTCTGACCGTTATTCCCACTTCCGGCGAGGATTCCGACAATCCTTACGGCGTTCTGAAATATCACAGCGCAGTCTGCGTCGGCTATGCCACGACATTCCGTCTCTTTATGCAGATGCTCGACCTTGACTGTAAAGTCGTTCACAGCACGGATCTCGGCCATTCCTGGAATCTGATAAAGCTTGACGGGGAATGGTATCATGTGGACTGCTATATGGATGCCGAAGGCTCCAAGCTGCGCTCCTTCAATATGAATGATGATATGTGCGCGCAGAATCACGACTGGAACAGAGAGATATTCCCCGCTGCAACGGGCGTAAAGCACAACCCGCTGATAAGCAAAGCCGAGGTAATTGATAATATCTATTCAATTCCCGAATGGTTCAGCAAGAATATTGAAGACGAAAGCGAACATTTCAGCTGCTCCTTCGGCAAGGAGATATCGGAAGAAGACGAGGCATCGGCAAAATACATAGTTGATTCAATTGTAAACGGCCTTTCCTGGAACGGAAACAGCGGAGTTTACTATGATTATTTCTGGGCGAAGAATGAAGACGGCAAATATGTTCTCTGCGTATTCATGAACGATGACGGCGAAACAAATCTTGATGACGAGCAGCTTGAGGCGGCGCAGAACGCGATTTCCGAGTATTTCCCCTATATAGAGTTTGACGAAAATTACGGCGCCGATTATTATTACTCATATGCGAAGGGATGATACAATGAAAAGACTTATTCTCTCCCTTTCCTCCGCTCTGCTGATTCTCATGACGCTGGCCTCCTGCGGGGTAACGGATAAAAAAGAAACCGTCAGCATGTATGATCTGAAAACCGCCATGTGTGCAGATGCCGGCTTCGGCGAAATGACCTATGTAAGCTCAGCCGATGATAATGCGGAGGAAAAACTCGGGCATCTCTCCGAAATGGATTACTCAAAAATTGACGCGTTCTTCATGAATTTTGCCGCAGACGGCAGTGTAAGCTCGGATGAGATTGCCGTAGTGGCCATGAAAAGCGAAAACGATATTACCGAAGCGGTCGCTTCACTCAACAAACATCTTGAATACAGGAAAACTCTTTACAGGAACTACGGCCCCGAACAACTGCCGAAGCTGGAAAAAGCGCTTGTCTTTTCATCGGGGAGATATGCGGTTCTCATAGTTGCGGATAATCCAGCCCAAATCAAATCTGCATTCTATAACTTTATGAAATAAACAAAGCCGG